>JABGXK010000167.1 GCA_018675825.1 Flavobacteriales bacterium
TACCCCAGCATCAAAATTATGAATTACATCAGATCTCTGATTTCTTGAGCTTGATCCACTAAAATTAATCACCCTATAGAAATCTTTCAATTCTTTTTGAAGATAATCACATGTTTCTTTTGATTCTGTAAAAATAATTTTCTTATTATTTATAAGATTTTTATCCTCTTCTAACTCTTTTTTAAATTGCATAAGCTTCGAATCTGTTTTTATTGATTCCCAGTCATTCTTAATTTGAATTAACTTTTCTCTGTCTTCCTTTAAATCATCAATAAACTTATCATTAAAATCAACAGATTTATAAAGCTCACCTTTTCCATCCTCAATTAATTTTTTTACTTCATCCAAATTTCCATCGCTTATATATTGTTTAATTTTTTCATAGTTTTCTTTACTTACAATAATTTGACCTGAATAATATTGCTTAATAAAACTTTCATAATATTCAATAAAGCGATCTATTGTCTTTTTAAAGGCCCAAAAACTACTTTCCAATCTTTTTACAAGTAAAATTTTCATAAATGCAGATATTTGATTTTCTCTATTTTTTTCAGCTTTTAGATGATTTACCTTTTTTAAATAATTTATAGGTCTATACCGTGCATATTTAAAACTTTTTAGTAATTCAATTGTATTGACAAAGACTTTATTTTCATTTGAGTCAAATTCGCAGTAAATAGGTATTGGTGCCAAAACGTCAGGAAATATTATATTTTGTTTAATTAAGTCATCACTGTATGAATCTTGAATTTCATTTCGCGTTCGTCTCACCATAATGTGTTTCAATAATTTTATACGCGCTAATTTTGCATTCTGTTCAGTAACTTTTGAATATTCATTGGGATCTTCTTTGTAGCTTAATCCTTTTAAATTAAGGTTTAACTCTCTAAAAAAATTCGCGATATTTGGTAGATTCGGAATAGTACTATTTGTTAAACCCTGAAAAAGCTTTATTTGTGCAAGTAAATCATCTAATTTATTATTATATGGAGTAGCTGTAATTAAAATAACTCTTTTATCTTTACAAATTCTACTGAGGTGTCCATAGGTTTCAGTTGATTCATTGCGATAAGTATGAGCCTCATCAATAATGATATTGTCATAACCTTTAAATTCTCCCTTTTCAGCAATTTGATCTAAGACACCTTTTGATCTAAACCTGCAATCTTTGAGTGAAAAATTAAACTCTTCAAAAGCCTTTCTCCAACTTCCTGGATTAGTTTCATCGATTAGATTAGGTGGAGCAATAACAAGAGTTTTACCTCCTAATTCTTGACAGAGCATAGTACCCATATATGTTTTACCTAAACCCACTACATCTGATATAAAAACACCTTTATGTTTATTTATAATTCGCTTTGCATTGATCACTGCATCTTCCTGATATTGCAGTGGTTTAAAGTTAGGTGGGCGATTTGAATTGGTTAAAGTTGCATTTTCATTTAATTCCTCTCTAAAATATTCATATAAAAACTTTAAATACAATTCATATGGCGTTACCCTGTCATTTAGCCAGGTTTCATGATTAATAGTTTGGACATATTGATCGCTTATAGGCACTCCTTTTTTCCATAGCTCTTCAAATTGCCCTAAAGCATAGTCATAATCTGCTTCATCTTTTAGCTCCACGTTAAATTCAATATTCCCGCGTAAACCACTTTCTGTAAAATTACTAGAGCCAGTAATAACAGTTCCCTTTGTAAAGCTTTTTGTCTGTTCATCGGCTGTCATAATATAAACTTTGGAATGAATTTTTTGGTCAGGATAAGCTCTGATTTCTATGCGTTCTGAAATTACCCACTCTTTAAACTTGGAGACACTTTCCTCAGTTTCTAAAGAATCTTCAGCTTCTTCTAATTCTTTTTTGACTGAAGAAGCATATTCTTTTCGCACTTCTTTTTCCTTTTCAGTGCTGGATAGCTCTTTTGCTGACTTTACTGCCTCAAGGGTTTTATAGTCAGTACTAATGCCCACCAAGATACGAATTTTTTTAGTATTTTCTAGTGATGGATAAATGGCTTTGAATCCACTGGAATAAAAGTAACCTGATAAAACATCAAAAGATTGGGTATTTTTGATTCTTAATGCGAATCTGTCTTGAAGAGTTTCCTCAGGTCCATTATCGATAAATTTTGTATTAGACATTATTCTAATTCCTTTCTTTGTTTTGCATAAGCACAGCTTTCTATTCCTCAATATTTTTTATCAAAGTTTACCTTTATAGATTGTAAATAAAAGCTACAAATAAAACTCCAAAAGTGAAACCAGATAAAGCAGCTAATTTAAGCTCATCATTATTTTTTAGTTCTTGAATTTTTTCAGATAAAATCTTAAGTATTCTTTCCATATTTAGTATTGAATTATACCCATATCTGTATCTTGAATAATGGTAAGCTCATCTCCGTATATGAATATGGTTTCTCCATCTTGAGGAGTCACAGAGATTTCAGTTTGTGAATCTTCGCCTACGGTGTATTTAACTTCAGGTTTAGCTTCTGATTGGATAATAGTAAGAGAGCCGTCATCACCCCAGACAGAGGTAGTCTCTGCCAACAAAAGACTTGGAATAAAGAAAATAAACATAATTAGTATTTTCATATATTTACTATATCAAATTACCTATCTTTGAGAAACTCACGCAAATATTTAATCTTCCATTTTGTATAACTTTTCATACGAGTATCTATTTCTTTTTGAGATAGCTCATAATTTTTATTTTCTTCTATTTCTTTTTCTTCTTGATTTGTTACAGAATA
>JABGXK010000019.1 GCA_018675825.1 Flavobacteriales bacterium
ATTGAAGAAACTAAAGCATCCAATTCCTTATCAGAATAAGGTTTAAGCTCAGTATAATCTTTAATTTTTGCTTTATAATAAGGTTCACTTTCAATAATTTCATCTAATTCAAATCTTTTTCTTCCCTGAATTACAGCTGTAATATTACCATCAGGCATTTTTAAAACTTTTAAGATTTGAGCGACTGTACCAATTTTATTCAAATCACCAACTTTTGGTAATTCTACATTAGGATCTTTCTGAGATACTACACCTATAATTTTATTATTTTTATCTGCATCTTTTATAAGCTTAATAGATCGATCTCTTGTTATAGTAATTGGAATAATTACACCAGGAAAAAGAACTGTATTTCTTAGCGGAAGAATAGGTAATATATCTGGGTTTTTTTCTTTATCAATTTTTTGTTCATCCTCATCACTCATTAATGGAAAAAACTCAGTTTCATCATTAATAACTTCTGAAAATAATAAATTCTTAAATTGGAATTTTTTATTCATAATAAAATCTTATACAAAGAATTATGTTCAATAAGTATGCCATAAAGATATTTCTTGCCTTTATGTCAGTTATTTCTCATTACGATAGCGTTTTGTCATATTGTATACATCATTTAGGATTTTTTTATCAATATCAGTAAAAGATATGTTTCTTCTTTTCATGACTTTTTCAGCAGTTGAAAAAAACTTTTCTAATTTATGAATAATAAATCCTGAACTCCCACCCCAACTAAAAGATGGAATAAAATTTCTTGGGAAACCAGATCCAAAAATATTTACACCAACTCCAACAACTGTACCAGTATTAAACATAGTATTAATACCACACTTAGAATGATCTCCCATAATTAAACCGCAAAATTGAAGACCAGTTTGTTGAAATGATTCAGTACTATAATTCCAAATTTTAACATCATCATAATTATTTTTAAGATTGGAATTATTGGTGTCTGCGCCTAGATTACACCAATGACCAATAATAGAATTTCCTAAAAAACCATCATGAGCTTTAGATGAGTAACCAAAAAATACAGAATTATTAATTTCTCCCCCAACTTTACAATATGGTCCAATTGTGGTATCTCCATAAATTTTCGTCCCCATTTTTACAACTGAATTTTCACACATTGCAAAGGGCCCCCTAATCATAGAACCTTCCATAATCTCTGCATTCTTCCCAATATATATTGGGCCATTTGTAGTATTTAATATACAATGTTGTACTACAGCTCCTTCTTCAATATAAATAGAGTTCTTTCCTATCTTAATATTAGATTTCTTAATCTCTTCTAATTTGTTTAAATCACCTTGCCATTCTAAATCTTGTTTTGAGAATATATTATTAATATCACTTTTAATTTCATCTCCATTTAGAGTAAAGATATCAGTGATTGAATTAATAAAATTAAACTCTGAATTTGATTCAACACTATTTAATTTTCCTGAACTAAATTCACTATTTCTAAAGGCAATTACTTCTGATTCTTTTTTCAAAACCTCACCTCTTCTTAAACTTTTAATCTCTGTAATAACATCTTTTGAAGGAAGCACCTTTGAATTGATCCAAATATTATCTTTCTCAATATTTAAATTAAACTTTTTAGATAAGTAATCTATAGGGTTGCATGAAACAGAATCAAAATAATGTTCCCATTTCTCTTTAATTGTTAAGATACCAACTCGAAAGTCAGCAAATGGTCTTGTAAGCGATAATGGATAAAAATCAGATCTATTATTATCAAATAATATAATATTCATAACATTAGTTTAAGCAAACTTAAATAAAAAACCCCATACTTAAAGCACAGGGTTTATTAATAAAAGTTGAAAAGATTATTTTTTAAACTTATTGTATTTATTTTTAAATTTATCAATACGACCAGCAGTATCAATTAATTTTGACTTACCTGTATAAAAAGGATGAGAATCTGAAGAAATCTCCATTTTTACTAATGGATATTCATTTCCATCTTCCCACTTAATTTTTTCAGTAGATTCAACACAAGATTTAGTTAAAATTGCATAATCAGTTGACATGTCCTTAAAAACACATAGTCTATAATTTTCTGGATGAATACCTTTTCTCATAATTCAATAAAATTTGGATTGCAAAAATAATAAGTTTTATTAGAATTACAAGTAGATCTTTATTTTTTAAATATTTGCTATATACTTAACTCTACAAGTAAATTATTTGTTTTCTTAACAGCTTCAGCAGAATTTTTAAGAGCTGACAACTCTTTTCCTGTTAGCTCAATTTCAACAATTTCTTCTATACCATTTTTTCCTAAAACTACAGGTACACCAATACATAAATCATTTAGTCCATATTCTCCATCTAAATAAGAAGAACACGGAAAAATCTTTTTCTGATCACAAGCAATAGAATGTACTAATGATGAAACTGCAGCACCTGGAGCATACAATGCGGAAGTACCTAACATAGAAGTTAGAGTTGCTCCGCCTACTTTCGTGTCATTTAAAATTTGTAACAATCTGTCTTCAGATAAAAATTCAGAAACTCTCACGCTATTTCTTGTAGCAAGACGAGTTAATGGAATCATACCTTTATCGGAATGGCCACCAATAACCATTCCATCAACATCAGAAATTGGACATGATAACGCTTCACTTATTCTATATTTAAATCGAGCACTATCCATAGCTCCACCCATTCCAATAATTCTATTTTTAGGTAAACCAGTAATTTTATGAGTTAAATAAGTCATAGTATCCATAGGATTACTAACGATAATCAGAATTACCTTTGGTGAAAACTCCAACAACTGTTCTGCTACAGATTTCACAATACCAGCATTAATCCCTATCAATTCTTCTCTTGTCATTCCAGGCTTCCTTGGTATTCCACTAGTTATAACAGCAATATCACTATTTGCTGTTTTTCTATAATCACTTGTACTACCAATAATTTTAGTATCAAAGCCATTCAAAGAAGCAGTTTGCATTAAATCCATTGCTTTTCCTTCTGCAAAATTATCTTTAATATCTAAAACAACAACTTCAGAAGCAAAATTTTTCATAGCTATATATTCTGCACAAC
>JABGXK010000168.1 GCA_018675825.1 Flavobacteriales bacterium
GATTAATGATGAATTTGATGATGATCATAATAATTACTCTATATTAGATAATAATAATTTTATTTTTGAGGGTAAAATTCTATTGATAGATTTCTTAAAGATTGTTAATTATGAACTAGATTATTTTGATGATATTAAAGGTGAATCAGATTCTTTAGCTGGATTAATTCTAGAGCATGAGGGTCGCATCCCTAAGATTGGAGATGTTGTTGTCTTAAAAGTATTTACTTTGCAAATAGAATCTGTTGATCTTAGAAGAATTAAAAGGATTAAAGTAACATTAAATGAGATTTAGTATAATATTTTTAATTTTATTATCCTGTCAATCAGATTATACACCAAAGCCAAAGGCGTACATTAAGATATCTTTTCCTGAGAAAAGTTATCTAAAATTAGATGACAATAAACTGCAGTATTCTTTTCTCTATCCTAACTATTCAGAATTAGATTTTAATGATAATAATAAATTTATTGATGTTAAGTTTCCTGATTTTTCTGGAACCTTGCATTTAACTTATGTTAATTTAAATAATAATTTATTAGAACATATCGAACAGTCAAGATCTTTAGCTTATAAGCATAATAATCAAGCAGACGTTATTAGTGAACAAGTGTTTGTTAATGATAAAGACAAAGTGTATGGAATGTTATATGATTATGAAGGAATTACTGCAACATCATCACAATTCTATCTTACTGATAGTATTATCCATTTCTTTAGAGGCTCTTTTTATTTTAATACTGCAATTAGTGATTCAATTTACCCAATTAACAGTTTTATAAAGGAGGATATTACGGTTTTGATTGAATCATTGAGATGGAAATAGTATTTATTTAATGCAAAGGACTAATTTTTCAAGATACTTTTATTTATTTCTTCTTTCTTTAATCTGGGGAAGTTCATTTATATTGATGAAAAAGAGTCTAGTTGTTTATTCATACGATCAAGTTGCTTCCTTAAGACTTTTTATTACATTTATTGTATTAATTCCTTTTGTGTACCCTTCATTAGTAAAAATTAAAAGAAAACATATTTTTCCATTACTTATTGCCTCATTATTTGGTAGTGGGATTCCTGCTTTTTTATTTACTCTTGCTCAAACAAATTTGGATAGTTCATTTGTTGGTATTCTAAATTCATTAACCCCATTATTTACTTTTCTAATTGGCTCATATGTATTCAAATTTAAGCTTTTTAGAGCTAATATAATCGGTGTTATTATCGGATTAGCTGGCGCTTTATTTTTGACCGTAAGTAATTTCAGAGGAAATGTAGAACTTAACAGCTATGCTTATTTAGTAGTTTGTGCATCCATTTTTTATGCAATTAGTGCTAATGTTATTAAAAGATACTTATATGAGCTAGATCCAATAGTAATAACTACATTTATATTTTTATGTATTGGTCCTATTTCGGGTATTTATATTTTTACAACTAATTTTGTAGAGCTTTATAATAGTAATGATGGTGTAATTTCATTTATTTATATAGTTATTCTATCAGTATTATGTACGGCTATTGCAGGAGTTATTTTTAATAAATTAATCAAAATTGCATCCCCAATTTTTGCTACATCTGTTACTTATTTAATACCAGTTATTGCTGTTTTTTGGGGTTATTTGGATGGAGAAGATCTTTTGTTGAAGTATTTTATAGGAGTAGCTCTTGTTTTCTCTGGCATTTATTTAGTTAATAAGAAAGTCTAACACCTATTCTTATATGAGTTCAATTAATCTTTTATAATCACCTTTTTTTCAACTGTATTATCATCATAGATATACAGATATATTGAAGGAGAGAATTTAGACCTATTACGTCCTAGGACATCTATTATTTTTAGTAATTTTTTATCTTTACTGAAATTATCATTAATTGATGTATTGTTATCCCATAGGTTTATATTATCAATAAATAAGTTATTCTCGAATTGATTTATATTTCTAAATTTAATCGAAAAATCATCTTCGTTGGAGTAAATAGAAAGATCAATTACTTCAGATCCCCAATCATTATTACTAGTAGGATTCCAACTGAAACTATTATATACTGGTGATGTAGTTACTAGATCTAATCCTGCTTTTTCCCAAATTAATTGCCATGTATTTCCACAATCTTGAGATATATATATTTTTAGTGTATCTGACCAATTTTGAGCAGAAGATGGATTGGTCCAAAGGCTATAAGCATAGTCAAATGTTAAATAAATACTTGAAAATGATGTTAAATCTAAAGTTGGTAGCACTAAGTCATCAATCTCACCATTAGCTGAGTATTCAGCATTATTAATATAAATAGATGAACTACTATTATAGCCCGAAATATTTGTTAATTCCCATGTGTCACTTCCATCATTATTAATTATAGTCCATCCAGGAAGTCCAGTTTGAAAGTCTTCACTTAGGGGAGGAGATCCAGCTGCACAAAAGCATGATACTATACAGTTATTAATATCTGAATATGTTCCATTTCCATTTTGTGGGTCTATACAATTTCCATTAATACAATTCCAAGAGGGTATTGGAGGGTTAGTATTACATAGATTGTTGTTTAAAAGATTTGTTCTATACTGATTTATAGCAGCTATCATTCTTGCTTTTTGCCCTAATGTAAAAAGATTCATACATCCATCATTTGTATAGTCCATGTAATTCATAAACATATCACCACTACTATTTGAAGTTCCGCAACTATTAGCATTGTGAGGAAATGCCGGGCAATTATAGTTTTCTTCTTCTTGTATTGGTGTATCATTAACATTATCATTTCCACAGTTACCCCCACTTCCCCAAATATGATCAAGGTTGAGCCAGTGCCCTACTTCGTGAGTAGATGTTCTTCCTTTATTATATGGGGCTTGGACAGTTCCTAAAGTGCCAAAATAATTATATCCAATTACAACACCATCATCAGGGTTATTGAAACTTGATGGGGGTGTTGCATACCCAAGAATTCCGCCAGAAAGATCACATACCCAAATATTAAGGTAATTATCTTGATCCCAAGGGTCAATCCCTCCTGTTGAAGTAGATTTCATAGCGTCAGCTTGAATTGAAAAAGATGTCTGACTTGTTTGTGTTCTAGTAATACCACTAGTAAAAGCACCATTTGGATCTATAGTTGCTAAGCAGAATTCAATCTCTGTATCAGCGGCAATACTTGTCCAAACAGTTGGTGTCATTATTGCATCAATATTTGTTCTTCGAAAATCAGCATTTAGGACATCAATTTGTGAAAAAATTTGTTGATCTGAAATATTTTCTTGTGTAGTATTCCAAACAATATGAACAACTACAGGTATTGTAATAATTGAATTTTTATTATTATAATTATTTTCAATCCAATGATTAGTTTCCTTATTAACTTTCTTTCTTTCTTCCTTGTATTGTGAGTATTTATTCTTCAAATTTTCTTCATATTCAGTAGTGTGGCATCTTTGTTGCGAAATGCAATTAAAGGATATTAGTAATAATAATATAACTAGACAGTTTTTCATATATGAAGTAATATATTTTTGGCAAATATATGACTAATTTATTTTTAGTTAATATTAAAATACCTTTCTATTTATTTAAAAATGAAAAGAGTATTCACAGTATACGTTTCAATTCTAATAAATAGTAGTTAATCAAAAAAAATCAAAATGTATTGCTGATTTCTTCTTGTTTTCTTACTTTTGCAGACCATTTTTAAAAATAAAATTAATGTACGCAATAGTCGAGATAGCAGGACAGCAATTTAAAGTAGAGAAAGATCAACAAATATATGTACATCGTTTAGATGCTTTACAAGGCTCAAAAGTATCATTTGATAAAGTTCTTCTTTTAGATGATAATGGTAAAGTAGACATAGGACTACCTACTGTAAAAGGTATGTCGGTAACTGCAAAAATTGTTGAGCATTTAAAAGGAGATAAAGTTATAGTTTTTAAAAAGAAAAGAAGAAAAGGCTATAAGGTTAAAAATGGTCATCGACAGTATTTAACGAAGATTGAAATTGAAAAAATTGGTAAATCTATCACTAAAAAACAAGAAGTTGTAGAAGAAAAATCAGCTAAGAAGCCAGCAGCTAAGAAGCCAGCAGCTAAGAAGCCAGCAGCTAAGAAGCCAGCAGCTAAGAAGCCAGCAGCTAAGAAGCCAGAAGCTAAGAAGACAGCAATAAAAA
>JABGXK010000169.1 GCA_018675825.1 Flavobacteriales bacterium
ATTAAGCCCAATTGTTGTAATAAAATCTAACTTAGCATTAATTATATCATTTGGCTTTTGATGAGAAAGTACTCTAATTAAAACAGCAATAATCCCTTTAGTCATTATAGCATCGCTGTCAGCAGTGAATATGATAGTATTATCTACCTTTTTTGCATTTAACCATACTTGTGATTGACACCCGGTAATAATATTTTCTATTGTTTTTTCTGATTCATCAATTTTTGGTAATGATTTTCCAAGATCAATTAGATAGTCATATTTATCAATCCAATTATCAAACAATCCAAACTCTTCTATAATTTCTTTTTCTATTTTACTTATTGAAGTATTCATTTTATAAGAGCATTTTTTTTGCTTTGTTTATAGCAATGATGCAAGAATCTATTTCTTCAAATGTATTGTAATACGCAAAAGATATTCTAGCAGTACCTGGAATACTAAACCTATTCATTACCGGCTGAGTGCAGTGATGCCCTGTCCTAATAGCCACCCCCATCTTATCAAGTAAAACCCCTAAGTCGTAGTGATGAATACCTTTTATATTAAAAGAGATAATTGCTGATTTCCTCTCTGAAGTTCCAATAATTTCCAACCCTTCTATTTGTAAAAGCTTTTTAGTAGCATATTTAAGTAGTTTATCTTCATGGCTACTAATTTCTTGTAAACCAATTTCCTTAATTAAACTAATAGATTTTTTAAATGCAATTACCCCTGCAATATTTGGAGTTCCAGCCTCAAATTTGTGTGGTAAAGGGGCGTATGTTGATTTAGAAAGCTCAACCTTTTCTATCATCTCACCACCGCCTTGGTATGGAGGAAGGGAGTTTAGTATTTTTTCTTTTCCATATAAGACGCCAACTCCAGTTGGTCCAAAAAGTTTATGTGCAGAAAAACAATAAAAATCTACATTTAAATCCTGTACATCCACCGTAATATGAGCTGCAGCTTGAGCACCATCAATTAAAACCTGAGCATTTTTATCATGGCTGAGCTGAATAATTTCTTTGATGGGATTTATAGTTCCTAAGCTATTTGAAATATGAGTAATGGCAACAATTTTAGTTTTATTAGAAAGCAGCTTTTTAAAATGCTTAATGTCTAGATTGCCCCTGTCATCAATTCGAACAACTCTTAGATTTGCGCCAGTTTTTTTACAACATATTTGCCATGGAACAATATTAGAGTGATGCTCCATTTCAGAAATTATTATCTCATCACCTTTTTGTAACTCGTCTTGAAAACAAGTTGAAACTAAATTGATTGAATCCGTTGTGCCTTTTGTAAAGATAATTTCATGACTAAATTGTGCATTCAGAAACTCCTGAACTTTAATTCTACACTCTTCAAAATTATTAGTAGAAATTTGACTAAGGTGGTGAACACCCCTGTGAATATTACTATTCTCTTCTTGATAATATTTTGTTATTTCATCAATCACCTCTTTAGGTTTTTGAGTTGTAGCGGCATTGTCAAAATAAATTAGCTGACTGCTATTTACTTTAACATTAAGCAATGGAAAACGGTCTCTTATATTGCTGTTTTTTTTCATGCTTTAAAAGCTTAAATCAACATTGAGTTTTTTAGATATCAAATCTTTAGCAACATTATATAAATGTGGGATGCTAATTTTATTAAGAGCATCAGAAGCAAAAGCATAGGTTAAAATAGCTTTTGCGTCCTCTTTAGATATTCCTCGGGTATTCATATAGAAAATAGCATCTTCATCTAACTGTCCAATTGTACAGCCATGACTACACTTTACATCATCTGCATATATTTCTAATTGAGGTTTGCTATTTATCGATGAATCATCACTTAATAGTAAATTATTATTAGCTTGAAAGGCATTGATTTTTTGAGCATCGGGTCTCACCATAATCTTGCCATTAAAAACTCCTTTTGATTTACCTAAATAAATCCCCTTATACAATTCATTGCTTTCACAATTTGCCTTTAAATGATCCATATATGTATGATTATCTGCAAATTCTACATTATCTAAAATTACAACACCGTTCATATTGCTCTCACACCTTTCTCCGTTTTGAGAAAAACTCAGATTATTTCTTGTAAACGACCCGCCAAACAACAAGGTGTTAAGTGTAGAGTTACTTCCTGTTTCTTGATTAACATTTGTATTGTCTACTATAATCTGAGATTCATTATTGTTTTGTAGTTTATTAAGTTCAATAATTGCTTTTTCCTCAAGATTAATATTGGTAAACATATTACTAAAGCATAAATTATTGCTTAAGTTTTTGACTTGTTCAATAATCTTAATGTTTGAATTTTTCTTTACTATTATCTCATTCCTATATTGAGAAAGGTTCTCTGATTTGTTTTTTGTTAAGAATAAAATTTCTATTGGCTGATCTACAATTGTATTTTCATTAACAGTAATACTATAGCCATTTTTAGCAAGAGCAGCATTTAAAGCGGTAATTGCATCATTATAGATAGGGGAATGATCTATGTTTTTTTCAATTTTAACTCCAGAGATTGTGGGTTTTTGGTATAGCTCCCCATTTAAAAAAACGACTTTATTGTCTAACTGTAAGCTATTATTTTTAATTTCTTGATCAGTTATCTGTTCACCTTGATTTTCAATTTCAAAACTCTTAGCTATTATTTTTTTTAATGAAGTATATTTCCATTCTTCATTCTTTACTGAGGGAAATCCTAACTCTATAAACTTTGAATAAGCTGTTTTATTAGATACTTTATCACTCCCTCCATTTGTGTATTGTTCAATTTTCTCTAACAGCCCCATTTCTCATCAGCTAATTTAGTTGTCCAATCATATCCCTTTTCTTCTAATTGATGAGCCAGTTCTTTCCCGCCTGATTTAATAATTCTTCCATTATGAAGAACATGTACATAATCGGGAACTATATAATCTAGAAGGCGTTGATAATGCGTTATTACTATCGTTGCATTATTTTTGCTTTTAAGTTTATTCACCCCATTAGCTACTACTTTTAAAGCATCAATATCAAGCCCAGAGTCAGTTTCGTCTAGTATAGCTAGTTTTGGCTCTAGCATTGCCATTTGAAAAATTTCATTTCTTTTTTTCTCACCACCAGAAAACCCTTCATTCATATTTCGCGATAAATATCCTGGCTTCATATTAAGTAGATCCATTTTCTCCCGCATTTTTCCTAATAAGTCTTTTGCAGGCATAGGGTTAAGCCCAAGAACTTTTCGTTTTTCAGTAATCGCAGCTTTCATAAAGTTTGATACAGAGATTCCTGGTATTTCTACTGGATATTGAAAAGAAAGAAACACTCCCTTGTGAGCTCTTTGGTCTGGATCTA
>JABGXK010000170.1 GCA_018675825.1 Flavobacteriales bacterium
GTAAAATATCAGATGTTGCTTCTAGAAATTTTGCTGCAATCTGACTTAATACCTGACCCTTATAAGGAATTCCTTTAGAAAGAACATGGTCAAAAGCTGATATTCTATCAGATGCAACCATAATTAATTTATCTTGATTAATTGAGTACACATCCCTAACTTTTCCCTTATAAAAGTTAGTTTGATTAGGAAATTTAAAGTTTGTAGAGTTAATTGTATTATTCATATTAATGTTATTTGTAAGCTTTAATTATTTTTTTAACAAGTTTATGTCTTATTATATCTTTACTATCTAAATTCACAAAACTAATTTCATTAATATCTTTAAGTATAGTTTGAGCATGAATTAGTCCAGATGATTGCTTTGAAGGTAAATCAATTTGTGTTTGATCACCAGTAATAATAAATTTTGCTGACTTTCCCATTCTAGTAAGAAACATTTTCATTTGATGTGGAGTAGTATTTTGTCCTTCATCTAAAATCACAAAAGCATTATCAAGAGTCCTTCCGCGCATAAATGCTAATGGAGCAATCTGAATAGTACCATCCTCCAAATACTCATTTAATTTAGTGATTGGTAACATATCAAAAAGCGCATCATATATTGGTTGCATATATGGATCAAGTTTTTCTTTTAAATCACCAGGTAAGAAGCCTAAATTTTCTCCAACTTCAATTGCAGGACGAATTAAAATAATTCTTTTAACAGTTTTATTTTTTAAATACATAACTGCTAATGCAACTGAGGTGTAAGTTTTACCAGTTCCTGCAGGACCAATAGCAAAAAGTATATCATTCTTCTTAATTTCAGAGACCATTCTTCTCTGATTGAACGTTTTTGCCTTAATTAATTTACCATGTTGACCATGAATAATAATATTATCATCTTCCTTTAAAATATTATCATTACCTTCAATAATTCTTTCAATCTGACTTATAGTAAGAGAATTATATTTATTTAAATGCTTAATAAAGGTATTAAACTTATCTTCAAAAAACAAAATTTGATCACTGCTACCAATAACTTTTAACTTATCTCCTCTTGTAATTAGTTTAACTTGAGGAAAGTAAGTTTTTATTGCATTAAATTTTTTATTATTAGTTCCAAATAAATTATTAATATCATCATTAGCAAGTGTTATAAATTTTTCACTCATTACCTATTTCATTCATCTATTTCTTATTAATTTTGGAATTACGAAATAACAATTTTTAATTAATATCTACAATAGATTTTTTATTATAAATGTCAATTATTACATTAACAACAGATTTAGGTACAAAAGATCACTACTTAGCATCTTTAAAAGCTGCCATATATTCTCAATCTGAAAAAGTTAAGATCATTGATATAACTCATGAGATTCACCATTTTAATATTCTTCAAGCTGGATTGACAATTAAAAATTGCTTTAAAGATTTTCCTCAAAATACAATACATATTATTGCTGTTGATGATGAACTATCAGTTGATAATGATCACGTAGCAGTATATGCTCATGGTCAGTATTTTATTGCTGCTGATAATGGACTGTTCTCAATCATTTTAAATGATTTTAAACCAGACAAGATAGTTTCATTAAATATTAATCAAAAAACAGATTTTCTAACTTTTGCATCTAGAGATATTTTTGCAACAGCAGCATGTCATATTGCTAGAGGAGGTACTCTTGAGGTTATTGGAAATATAGTTGATGATTTTAGAGTAAAAAAACATCTTTTAAATCCTGTTATAGAATCAAATATTATTAAAGGAATCATAACTAATATTGATAACTATGGTAATGCAATAACTAATATTAACCTTTTGACATTTGAAAACATTAGAAGAAGCAGAAATTTTTCTATCCTTTTTGGGAGAGAAGATGAAGAGATAATAAAAATATCATCTAAATATAAAGAAGTAGAAATTGCTGAGAAACTAGCTATTTTTAATAGTAATAATTGGTTACAAATATCAATTAATCAAGGCAATGCAAATACCCTTCTAGGTTTAAAATTTTATGATACAATTAGAATTGAATTCTTATGAAAGCAATTATTAAAAAAGAATTAAAATTATTTTTGAGTAATCAGTTAAGTATAGTAACTATATGTGTTCTATTGTTATTGTATGGATTAATACTCTTTACTAATTTATTTAACCTTAATCTATTAGATAATGGCTATGCAAATTTAGATAGCTTTTTTAATTTGTCCCCACTAATTTTTATGATTTATATACCAGCCATTACGATGAGATCTTTTTCTGAAGAATATAAAAATGGAACAATAGAAATACTATTATCAAAACCTATTTCAACACTTAAACTAATATTTAGCAAGTTTATATCTGTATATATAATTATAGTACTTTCAATAATCCCAACATTGATTTATCCATTATCAATTTATTTATTAGGTGAAGAAATTGGAAATATTGATATGGGTGGGACTTTAGGCTCATACTTGGGCTTATTTCTATTATGCTCAATATTTACATCAATATCAATTTTTTCATCTTCATTAACAAAACATCAAGTAAATGCTTTCTTAATAGCATTGCTGTTAAATATTTTTATTTATTACGGCATAGATATAATCGGACAATTTATAAATAATGGGAATATAAGCTTAGTAATTACCAAAACCGGTATCCTACATCATTATGAATTATTAAGTAAGGGGCTTATTTCATTTAGTGATATTATCTATTTTATATCTGTAAGCTATCTATTTCTAATTTTTACCAATCATATAATTACAATTAAGAAATAAATATGTCCAGAAAAAGTAATTTATTATTTTCAGTTGTAATTATTATTATAATTAACATATTAAGCAATTATTTTGTTTTTAATATTGATCTTACTGAAGATAAAAGATTTACATTATCTAGTCAAAGTATAAAAGTTCTTAATCAAATTGATGATCATTTAACCATTATAGTATATTTAGAAGGCGATTTACCTGCTGGAATCGAGTTATTAAGTTCTTCGATAGAAGAATTTTTAATTAAA
>JABGXK010000171.1 GCA_018675825.1 Flavobacteriales bacterium
TCTCTTAATACTTTCATTATATAATTACATGTTTATATATCTATTTTTATTGTTTTTCTTTATAAAATCTTTAGTAGATGTTTTATTTCTTTTTCCGGTTTTAAAGTTTTTTAAAAGATTGGAGTTAATTAAATGGATATTGCCTCTGCAAATACCCTATTCTTTTTATATAACTTTGATTGTTATAATATCAAACTTTATGCCATTTAATTGGAAGGGTAGATTACAAAAGAAATGACAACTAATTCACTTAATAAGATGGCTTGGAGTAAGTTAATAGCTGACAGGCCATCCTTATTTGCTTTGCTTTTTATTCTTTCTTGTACATTTATTGGTTTCTTTTCATATCTTTTTATTCCTGATAAATCACCTTATGCTAATCAGATGCATCTTGAATTAGCAACACTACCTCCATTATCTAAGATTGATTTTATACAAATTCCAAATAACACACAATCTTCAGAAAGTTTTTTTGAATATTTTTTCAAGGGAAAAAAACCGTCATATGAAAAAATCCCTATTGCTTCACATAAAGAATTAGATGAAGGTATTAATTATATAAAGACAGGATCAGATCTAACTAAAAATTATCAAGGAGATTATACACTTTTAAATCAGACTTTTTGGTTTGGAACAGATAGATTTGGAAGAGATTTGTTAAGTAGAATGATATATGGTATCAGGGTTTCGCTTGCTGTAGGTCTAATTGCAGTTTTTATTTCATTACTAATTGGTATATCTTTAGGCTTGTTAGCAGGTTTTTATAGAGGAAGGGTAGATAATATAATTATGTGGTTTGTAAATGTTATTTGGTCAATACCTACATTGCTATTGGTAATTGCTATCACTTTAGCACTTGGTAAAGGTTTTTGGCAAGTTTTTGTAGCTGTTGGTCTTACGATGTGGGTTGAAGTTGCTAGAATTGTTCGTGGACAAGTCCTCGCTATTAGAGAGTTAGAGTATATTGACGCTAGTAAAGTCTTAGCCTATTCATCATATAGAATTATATTTAAACACATTCTTCCTAATGTTATTGGGCCAGTAATTGTAATCTCTGCAGCTAACTTTGCTGCAGCTATATTGATTGAAGCTGGTCTTTCTTTTTTAGGAATTGGTGCTCAGCCTCCCATACCTACATGGGGAGGTATTATTAAAGATCATTATTCTTATATTATTATGGATAAGGCGTATCTAGCAATTATACCAGGATTAGCAATTATGAGTCTTGTTCTTTCATTTATGATTCTAGGAAATGGTCTTAGAGATGCATTTGATGTTAGACATTAAGCGGAAGGTTAGTAATTTAATAATTTCATGATTACTAATTAAGCATTATTAGTAATTAGTTGATATAGTAATAACTAGACAGCTAAATAATATTCATTTTTTAATCTCTATCAATTAAGAGATATTATTGATGTTCCAGCTTAATTATTGCTCTATTAATATTTAGCAGTAAATAACTATTTAGTACAAAACTTAACTCTTCCAGTACTAAAACGGCAGATCATCATCTGCATTTTTACTATCTTCAAATGAAGGTATGTCTGGTTCTGTTGAATTTTGAGTTGAAGCTCCAAGGCTTTCTATTTTCCATGCATCAATATTGTGAAAATATTTTCCATTATATTCTCTAGATGATAGGTTAAAAGAGATCTCTAGTTGATCTCCTTCATTATGATGAGAAAGCATTTGTATTTTATCTTCACCGAAAAGCTGAAAGCATACTTCAGGATTATATTGAGCTCCAGTATCTACCAGGAATGATTGTTTTTGCCATTCTTTACCCGCTTTTGAAGTTCCACTTTCAACACTTAATTTTCTGCTTAATTTTCCTTTTATTGTTAGACTCATTCTTTATTATATTTTATTTTAAAAGAACAAAAATAAATAAAAACTGAAATAAAAAATCTTTGAAGAGCCTTTTATGATTAAATGTTAAAAAATAATATATTTGTCACCCTTTAGCGGGTATGGCGGAATTGGTAGACGCGCTAGACTTAGGATCTAGTGCCGCAAGGCGTGGGGGTTCGACTCCCTTTACCCGCACTTTTGAAAAATCTCTTTTTATCATGAGATTTTTCTGTTTATTCATATAAGTATTTTTTTTAGAAATAAGATAATTAAACGTATTTTTGCGTCCCTTTAAAAACAAAAAATGAAGATTACACAAAGCAAAGTAAAAAAAATGATTTCTACTTTAACTGTTGAGGTTTCTGAGAGTGATTATCTTGAAAATGTAAAATCTGTTTTAAAAAAACACAGAAAGGATGCTGTGATTCCAGGATTTAGGAAAGGAAAAACTCCTATGTCTATTATTGAAAAGCAGTATAAGACTTCTGCTACTGTTGATGAAGTTAATAAAATTCTGCAGGATAATTTATATAAGCATATAACAGAAAATAAGATTAGAGTTTTAGGAAGTCCATTGCCAAAAACTAATACTGAAATTGATTGGATTAATGATATTGATTTTATTTTTGAATATGAGATTGGCCTTGCTCCTGAATTTGATGTCAAAATTACTAATAAGGACAAATTAACATATTATAATATTAAAGCTGACACCAAATTGGTAGACGGATACTGTAATGACATAGCAAAGAGATATGGAAAAATGAGTAATCCACTAAAATCTGTTGATGGAGATTTAGTTTTTTGCTCTATAAATCAACTTGATGTTAATGGTTCAATTATGATTAATGGAATTTCTAATGATGCAACAGTATCTATGGATATAATTTTAGATAAGAAGATTAAGAAAAAATTTATTGGCTTACAATCAGGAGATAAATTGATTTTAAATGTCATGAAGGTTTTTACAAATCATACTGATCTTGCAGCTATGTTAAAGATAACTCATGAACAGTTACATGCTTTAAATTCAGATTCGTTTGAATTTACGGTTAAACAGATTAATAGACTTGCTCCAGCAGAGTTTAATAAGGATCTTTTTGATAAAGTTTATGGAAATGATACTGTTAATGATCTCAAAGAGTTTAAACAAAAAATAACTGAGGAGGCTGAAAAATCTTTTATCGTTGAGAGTGACAGAATGTTTAAGAATGATGTTGTTATGTATTTAGTAGATAAGATTGAATTAGAAATTCCTGATGAATTTTTAAAAAAATGGTTGGTTCAAACTTCAGAAAAACCATTAACTATTGAACAAGTGGAAAGTGATTATCCTATGTATTCTAAAAGTTTAAAATGGCAATTATTAGAAAATAGAATCTTAGAAAATAATGAGATTAAAATTAATAATGAAGATTTATTAGATTTCA
>JABGXK010000172.1 GCA_018675825.1 Flavobacteriales bacterium
TATTAACATCTTTAAAAAAACACCATTTTTATATATAATAAACTTTTATACATAAAAAAAAAGGAATCTAATGTCTTTTACATCCATAGAAACTGCTGTTTTTGTTATTCAAGAAACTCGCTACACTTATGAAAAAAATCCTATTATTCATAGTGAAGTCGATAATGCAATATCTGAAATACAAACTATGAGTTTAAGCTTAGGTTTTCCACTATCTGACCGTATTCAAAACATCCAAGCACGCATACTCGAATTAAATACAGCCGCTAAAAGTTCTGATTCTGAAAATACTTTTTTTATAAAAGATACACTACGAGAAATCGAAAATGCCTTAGAACAAATAAAAACATATCAATATTGTAGCTCTATTCCTAAAGAATCTATTACTGAGTTAACTCTTTGTGGTGATGTTACAAATTTTGATTTTTATCAATTAGCCAATATCCAAAAATTAGATTTATCTGCAGCAAAAAATCTCACAGAAGAACAGTTTAATTCCATTCCTAAAGGTTTATTAACAAAACTAAAGATTCCTCTCCAAGACACTACAGGGTTTGATTTTTCAGGTTTAAATAATATCAAAGAACTCGATTTATCTCGTGTAAGAAACCTTTCTTCTGAGCAATTTAATAGCATTCCTAAAAAACAGCTGACAAAAGTAAAACTATTCCATACCGATGTTCAAAGATTTGATTTTTCAAACTTAATAAGCATAGAAGAATTGGATTTAGAAGGAGCTAAAAATTTTACTTCCGAGCAATTTAATAGTCTCCCCAAAGATAAATTAATTAAATTATCTCTACTTGGAATAAACCTTAGAAGCTTTATTTTCTCAAATTTAACTCAAATACAAGAATTAGACTTAGAATGCTCACAGGAGCTCTCTGCAGGACAATTTAATTCTATGCCCAAGCAACATTTAATAAAGTTAAATGTATCCGATGTTCTTTTAACTGATTTTGTATTTTCTAATTTAGATGTAATACAAGAGTTAAACTTCGGATTTGCAACAGGACTAATAGCAAATCAATTTAACGACATACCTAAACAACCCCTAGTTAAATTAAATCTATCTACGATAGACTTAAAAAACTTTGTATTTTCTAATTTTGATTCTTTGAAAGAAATAAAATTACCTCTTTCAAAAAATATTGGAGAGCAAAATACTAAGTACCTCCACGAAAATTCACACATAAATATTATTTTTTCCTAAAAAGGAATACTTGGCTCTTATGCTACAGCTTTTTGTATTCTTGCCATGTCTGCTGAATCTGAGGAAACTCTACCACAAGCCATATCTATAATTAATTGAATATGTGTCTCTGAAAGCTTATCCTCAGAGGGTCTCAATGCTTGTAGACCTGTCAAACTTCTCTTCACCTTATTTTCCATATCTGGATTTGAGCCTATACTTCCAAGGCTATACCTGGGTAAAGCATTATTTCCTAATAAGCCCATTACAAAACAAATTCCCGTTGCCTTGATATCAATATTTTGTGCTCGAGATGTAATTCCTTTAATACATTCTCTAACAGCATCTTTATGCCCTTTTGGGGATTCTTGGGTAAAAGCCATTATTAAAGATCTTTGATTTTTAAAAAAAAATGTTTTTGCTGCATCTACACTACCTCCAAATGTGTAATCTGGAGTTGTAGAAAAATAAGCTACCTTTTTAGATTTTAATTTAAAAGAATCGTAAGATTTTTGAAGAGACTTATTTTTACCAAAATTTACATTATGTTGGGTAACTGCGTTCGCAATAATTTCATTCAAATCATATTCAGAACCTTCTACAGATTTACTTAAAGACTCCCAAGCCTGAAGTAATTCTTCTGAAGAATGTTCAGAACAAATACCCCCGTCTATATCAGAATATTTTGGAATTCTTTCCCCTTCTGCATTTCTATGAATATTAATGTTATCGAGCTTCACATCCCCCATGCCAATTCCACTTCTCACATAAAGAGATAACTGCTTAAGTAAAGGAAATACAAGTTTTTTTGGTTTGTCTGCAAATAGCATTTGATTGTCATACAAATTTCCATCAACAGCTAGCTCTCTTAACGAGGATATTGTTTCACCAGACATATCTCTAACTAAAACATCAGGCTTCTCTACAAGCTCTAATTCTTCTTCAGAAGCATTTTTTTTCAACTGTTCGTAAAAAGCTCTTGATTTCCGAGTATTACTTACAAATTTTTGTTGATCTGGTAACTTTTGTTTAATTCCTGTTCTTACAGCAACAAATTTTCGAGTAGATGAATCCCAAGCTAATTCAACTCTATTAAAACCACCATGTCCTAATTCTCTAATAATTCTAAGAGCTATTGAACTAGTTTTATTAGTGCTTCCATCTAAATTCTGTACAAACCTATAATTTCCTCCAACAATAAGACTTCTATTAAACTCTACTCCTTGGCTATGTGCAGATTCCGCTTTATCAAAAGTTTCTTCCTCTCCTAAAATTGTAGGGTACCTCAAAAGAAAAGGATCTTTTGCCATTTTTTTTAAAACATTTTTTTTCTCAGCTCTAATTATTTGATCAAAAGTTTTATCTGCTGACTTAGAGAAACTTAAAATTTCTTTTACAAAAGATTCATTACCTTGAATTTTTATACCATTTCTTTTTGCTACTTTACTTATATTAATCGAAACAGGGCAGATTTTACCATCTAGCTGAACATTAACTCTCTTATTAACGCCTACAAACTCCTTAGTTTTTTGCCAAACTGTAGGTGGTGCATAAGACTTAAAAGTATCAGGCTTTAAAGAAACTGGCCCTTCCGCTACTTTTAAGGAGTCTGAAATCATATCTGTTTCTGGAACTATTCTATTACCAGAATTATCATCATTAATAAAAGTCATAATAAAAAAACCTAAATAACAGTTGATTATTCAGATTAACTATAAAACTTTAATTTAAATTTTTTATTAAGAATGACAAATAACAATCTAACAAGAATTAACCAAGTTTATATTCACTCATACTTTGTATCTTTTTTAAGGAAAATAATTCTATATATAAATAAGCATAAGAAGTTTATAACATCCCATACAATGAAAATAATATATAGTTTTATTTTTTTCTAACTAAATGTATTCCATCTCGAACTGTTAGAAAAACATTATCCCCCCTTGAATCAGATGTTATAATTTTGTTTAACTGATCTACTTTACCACTAGAAACGTCTGAAGTAGCTAAAACAGTTCCTTGCCATAACATATTATCAAGAACGATTACCCCACCTTTACGTAACAGGAATAAAGATTTCTCATAGTAATTAATATAATTACCTTTATCAGCATCAATAAAAA
>JABGXK010000173.1 GCA_018675825.1 Flavobacteriales bacterium
AGAAGTTTTAATGGAATAAATATCCAAGGGTTCATTACTTCTTTTTTTAAACCTATAAAATCAAGTATTGGGTCACGAACTTCCACTGATAGAGTTCCTGTAATGCCAAAAACAATAAAAATTATTACTAATTGAAAATTACTTTGGATATTCCATTTAGCTTTTAAATTATTTAACCATTTCATAAAACAAAAATATATAATTATTTATTTATAGCTTAATTTATAAGCAGCTAATAAACTAGTAATTCCTGTAATTGCTGCAAGGGAGAAGAAAACATAATTAATTGAATATATATCAGTAATATAACCAAGTATAGATACTGTTAATGAAAATGATAATCTGATCATAAAACTTCTTAATGACATTACAGTTGCTCGTCTTTCTGAAGTTGTATTAATATTTATCAAGTTTCTCATATGTGGCGTTATTATTCCTCTTAAAAGATAGATCGATGATATAAAAATTAAACCTATTAATGAAATATTAAATCCTAAACAAATTAATGATATAGTAATAGATAATGATATAATAATCAATAAATTACGATTATTAATTAAATATGAATAATATGATGTTATACCTGCTATAATATTTAAAGCTGCCCAAATAATCCCAAAGTATATTAATGGCATCTCAATAGTGCTTAAAAATGGCTGTACAAACCATGCGATTGACAAGGTTGTTAACCCTATTGCAGAAGAGTATATTATATACCATTTAAGTTTCTTATTAGTAATTAATGTATCCTGAACTATTATAATAATAGATTTTAATGATTTTCCAATTTTAAAGGTTCTTTTGGGCTCTACTAAAGAATAAGCAATCGGAATACTAAGCATGACAACAAATGTTTGTATGTACATTGGTAGATATAAGCCTAAAGAAATTGAAGCTATTGCTAGATACCCACCTAATAAACCAGCAATAGCTTCTGAAAAATTTCCAATTGCATAATTTTTACCTTCAATTTTAGTATATGAATTTTTATCATTCAAATCTAGTAAAGTATCATAAATAAGAGCACTATCAGCTCCAGAAATTAAGCTTGCACCTATACCTAATAGTATTTCAGCAATTAGATATTGATTAAAACCAACATAAGTTGATAATATTATATAGCCAATAAATGAGAATACTGTACTAATAAATATTGAGTTTCTTCTTCCAAAAGAATCAGCAAGGAATCCTGATGGAATTTCAAGCATAGCAATAGTCAATGAATAAACTGCTTGCAAGATCATTATCTCAGTTATAGTTAAATCATTTTCTTGAAAAAATATAACAATGATTGGCATAACAATCATAAAACAGTTAACTCCCTTAAGAAAATACATTTTAAGAATATTATGTTTTAACGCCACTATGACCTAGGGTGGAATTGCATAAGATTACTTCTTAGATAATCCTTATCAAGGTGTGTATAAATTTCAGTTGTTGTGATGCTTTCATGTCCAAGCATTTCTTGGACAGCTCTTAAGTCTGCGCCTCCTTCTATAAGATGAGTAGCGAAGGAATGCCTAAATGTGTGTGGACTAATATTTTTTTGAATTCCTACAATTTTAACTAATTGTTTAATTATAGTAAAAATCATTACTCTAGATAATTTACTGCCTCTATTATTTAAGAAAACAAAGTCTTCATTATCTTTTTTAATTATTTGATGTATTCTTACTTCGTTTATATATAAGGACATATACTTTATAGCTTTAGATCCAATAGGAGCAAGACGTTCTTTATTTCCCTTTCCAGTAACTTTAAGATATCCTTCAATAAATTGAATATTACTTATCTTAAGATTTATTAATTCACTTACTCGTAATCCACAGCTATATAAGGTTTCGATTATTGCTCTATTTCTTTCTCCATGCTTACTACTTAAATCTATTGCTGATATTATCATATCAATTTCAATAATACTTAATACATCTGGTAGTTTTAATCCTATTTTAGGATTATCAATTAATGTTGTTGGATCATTTGCTATAAAATCTTCAATAATTAAATATTTATAAAATGATTTAATTCCAGAAATTATTCTTGCTTGTGAACGAGCTGAAATGTCATTTTCATTTAATTCAAAGATAAAAGCTCTAATATCAGAAATAGAAGTTGATATTTCAGTTTTATGAATTTTTGAACAGTATGTGGCTAACTTATTTACATCTCTAATATAAGCTTGAACTGAATTTGGCGCCAGTGAACGTTCAATTTGTAAATAATATTTAAACTCTTTTATGGAACTCTCCCAACTCATTTCTTTAAATTTGCTTTATGAAAGTTATTATTATTAATGGACCAAATTTAAATTTATTAGGCAAAAGAGAAGCATCAATATATGGTAATATTTCATTTGATGATTATTTTAAAGAATTAAAAGTTAAATTTTCTAATATCAATTTGTTCTGGTATCAATCGAATGTAGAAGGAGAA
>JABGXK010000174.1 GCA_018675825.1 Flavobacteriales bacterium
AAAAAAGCCGGCACTAGAGGTAGTTTACAATAAACTTGTGGAACATGGTTTGGAAAGAATTTGTACTAATTTTGAAGACTGGCGACTAAAAAAAAGCTCATTTTATCAACGTTTAGATGATCTACTTGAATTAATAATACGAGACCCTGACTATTTAGGAATAAAGGAAGTTTTAGATAACGATAAAAAGAGTCTTTTAAAATCTATTGATTTATCATCAGATTATTACGATAAAGTTGTTGGTACTAAGATAATAGATATATCTTTTTTAAATAAAGAAGAGGATGAAATTAATCTTATTGATTCAATATCTTTACGTAATTCAATCTATGCAAATATAGAATCAAGTAATGATTTAAATTTTGAAATTAACAAAATTAATATTAGTAAGACTACTTTTAAATCTGCTAATAAACATTTTATAGTAATAAAAAAGTTAGTTGATTATATATTAGAACAGGGAATTGATAGTAGTAAAAATTTTTTAACTCATGAGCTTTTTGAAGTTAATGAAAATTTAAAAAGGGAAAATTTAAACTTAAGTTTAAATAAACTTAAAGAAGTCTTAGAAGAGACCCAAAAAGATTTAACTAAAATTCAATTATTATTAGGATCGAAGGATGATTATAATCATGGAAATATTTTAAGTTTAACAAGATTACTTGAACATTATATAAATGGTTCTGCTGTAAGTTTGAATAAAAATCTTCTCAATATATTTATTGATGATATAAACAACAATAAGGATTTAGCTAATACAAGTATATCTGTAGCCAAAATTTCTAAAAAATTTGAAAATTCTAAAATCTTCCATTTGAATTTTAAGAAAAATAAAAATAATGATCACTTAGATACAAGAATAAAAACCATTAAAGAATTTTATTTAAAAAAAATACCCACCATATATAAAGAATATTCAGAATTTGACACAAAAACTCGAGATTTATTCAATATAAAATTAAAAGACTTAGATTCAAACTTATCTAAAAATAGTGAAAGCTTAGAATTAATTAAAGATTTTGATAAGATTTGTGATGATTTTGCCAATTACTTTTCTAAGTATCCACCATCATTGTCTGACTTTATTTATGAGAAAAAAGAATATTATCAATCATTATCTAATCTTTTAATTAAATATGAGGTTAACAAGGATCAATTTAAATATCTTTTTTATGAAATTAACTTAGATAAATTTAAATATCCATCTAAAGATAAATTAGGAAAATCTAATTTATATACCTATTTAAATGATATTTTATCAATGGTAAAGAACAGAAATGATTATGATCTGACTGAAGACTTGACACGTATTACCGACGAGATTCATAGTTATATAGCTGAGAACAACACTTGGTTATGTAAAATAAAAGCTTTTCTCTCAATTAAAAACTTTAGTGAATTTAGATCAAAGGTTCCTGTAAGTAATATTTCTGATAATGACATTGAAGAATCTTTATTACGATTAGTAAGTTCTTTGGATTTTATAAGCAATTTTCATAATTCCCTATTGAAGAATACAGTAAACTTCAATGCTTTTTTAACATTTGCAAACTTTGAAAGTTTAAGTATTGACTTTACTAACTCAAAAGAACATTTTCACAAGGCATTTAGAGAGAATCCAAAGTATGTATTAGATAAGATTTTAGAGTTTCAAGAAATTCTTGAATTAAATAAAAAATTTATAAAAGATGTTAAGAAGAATTTTAAAGTTAAGCTTCAATCTCAAATCTATAAAATATTTAATGATATGGAATTAATAAATAAGGTTTATATTAAACGTGATGTCTTGCTTCTAAAGGCAACAGAAATTTTTGCAGAATTGTCAAAGACTGACACTAATCCGCTTTATATTGAAAGAGATGCAAGCTTTATAATAAATAAATTAAAAAATGTTAATGAAATTTACGATTTTATTAGTAGCAACTCTTCGATTTTTAGTCCAGAGGCTAAACTTGCTGATATAATTAATCAATCAAATGAATTTGATAAGTTATTTCAAGAAAATACTAATATTATTTCGTTTATTGAAGATGAACTATTAAAAGACTTCTTATCAGATGAATCGAAAGAAATGATACATCTCTCTAATAGTATTAATTTTTTGAGTAAGAATAAAGACGTTATTAAAAAGATATTTGATGAAGATTCAAAATCACTAGAAATTTTTAAAGATTTTTCTGAAGATTTAACTTTAATTCATAACAACATTGAACATCTTGAAGAAAGCTCTGGTATAACTATTCATCAAGAAAAATTAAAGAGAATAATGTCGGATCTAGATTATATCTCCACAGATTTTTTAACTGAGATGTCAACTAGAATAGATGAGTTAATTAAATTTATTGATTCTATTGATTTTGGCCCTTTAATTAAAATTAAAAGAATTCTTAATAATCATCCTGAAATAATTACATCTTATTTAGTAAACTTTAATACTTGTGGTGAAATCTCTCGATATGGTAAAGAAATATTTACGTATATTTATCTTGAAAATAAAATTTATGATTATATTTCTGAAAACTCATATATTTTA
>JABGXK010000175.1 GCA_018675825.1 Flavobacteriales bacterium
AGAAAAGATAAACCTAGAGTTCCAATTGGCGCTAAGCTTATTGCTAAACTTTTAGAAACTGCAGGTGCTACAAGAATTATTACAATGGATCTACATGCTGATCAAATTCAAGGCTTTTTTGAAAAGCCAGTTGATCATTTGTACGCATCAACTATCTTTATTCCCTATTTAGAAAGTTTAAACTTAAGTGATTTAACTATTGCATCTCCTGATATGGGAGGTTCAAATAGAGCTAATTCTTATGCAAAATTTTTAAATTCTGAAATTGTAATTTGCTATAAGCATAGAGAAAAAGCAAATGAAGTTGGAAAAATGTTACTAATTGGAGATGTAAAAGGTAAAGATGTTGTTCTTGTTGATGATATGGTTGACACCGCAGGAACATTAACTAAAGCAGCAGATTTAATGATAGAAATGGGAGCGAATAGCGTTAGAGCGGTATGTACTCATGGTGTTTTCTCAGGAAATGCCTATGAGCGTATTGAGGCATCACATTTAATAGAAATAGCTGTGACAGATACAATTCCGAAGGAACATAAATCAAATAAGGTTAAAGAAATTTCAATTGCAAATTTATTTGCAAGCTCGATAGATGCTGTTTTGAAAAATGGATCTATGTCTAAACACTTTCTAAGATAAAAATTAACTTAAAATAAATTATAATGAAATCACTAGCAATTAGCGTTAAAAAAAGAGAAAATGTAGGAAAAGCAAACTCTAAGGCGTTAAGAAATCAGGGTAAAGTTCCATGTGTACTTTACGGGGGAGAAAAGCAAGTGTGCTTCTATACTCATGAAAATGATGTAAGAAAGCTTGTCTATTCTCCTGATATTTTTCTTGTCAATTTAGATATAGACGGAACAAAGACTTCTTGTATTATGCAAGATATTCAATTCCATCCTGTAACTGATAAAATTCTACATATAGATTTTCTTGAAGTATTTGAAGATAAAGAGGTTACTGTTAATATACCTGTAGTATTAAAGGGAATAGCACTTGGAGTTAGAAATGGAGGTAATTTGTTTTTTAGAAGAAACAAAATAATAACTAGAGCTATTCCTAGCAATTTGCCAGATTCAATAGAAATAGATATTTCTGAATTAACAATTGGGGACTTTATATATATTAAAGATTTAAAGTCTGATAAGTATATGTTTTTGGCGCCTGACAACTCAGTTGTTGTTGGTGTTAAAACAGCAAGAGCTGCAATTGAAGAACTTGTAGTTGATGAAGAGACTGAAGAAGGTACTACTGAAGAAGGAGATGCTACTGAAGAATCCTCTGAAGAAAAGCCAACTGAAGATACTTCTAAAGAAGATAAAGAAAAAAACTAATTGTGAAATACTTAATCGTTGGATTAGGTAACCCTGGTTCCGAGTATAATAATACAAGGCATAATATTGGTTTTAATATTATTGATACGATAGTAAAGGATCAAGATGCAGATTTTGAAAGTTTAAAATATGGTTATATTGCAAGAGTAAAGTTCAAAGGAAGAACTTTGATTTTCTTAAAGCCAAACACTTTTATGAATCTTAGTGGAAAAGCAGTTAATTATTGGCTTAATTTAGAAAAATTAAGTGTGGGTAATCTTTTAGTAGTTACTGATGATTTATCATTACCTTTTGGTCATTTAAGATTAAAACCCAAGGGCTCCTCTGGAGGACATAATGGATTAAAAGATATCAGTAGTTTTCTTGGAGATAATATTTACCCTAGATTAAGATTTGGGATAGGCAATGATTTTCCAAAAGGGAATCAAACAAATTATGTTTTAGGAAATTGGAATAAGGATCAAAGTAATGAGATAAAAAATCGTATAGAAGAAGCTAAAAAGATGATATATTCTTTTTGCATAATGGGAATTGATCAAACAATGAATAATTTAAATAAAAAATAAATTCAAAACTCATTTTGTTTTATACTTATGAATATTTAAATTTGTTTTTAATTAAAAAGGTATCGTGGCCGAGTGGTTAGGCAGTGGTCTGCAACACCATCTACAGCGGTTCGAATCCGCTCGATACCTCAAAATGCTCGCTATCAAGCGAGCATTTTTTTTATATTTGTACTAAATATAGTTTATGCTCATGAAGAAGTTTGTTATATTATTTATATTTTTTTCTATAATCCAGAATAAGTTATTTGCACAATGTCAGTTTATACTTGATAATTATACTCATGTAAATTGTTATTCAGAAAATACAGGTTCAATTGATATTAGTTTTACCGACCCTAACATATCATTTTGGTGGACCGGTCCAAATGGTTTTGTTAGTAATTCAACTAACTTATCCTCTTTATTTGCAGGTAATTATATTCTAACTATTGTTAGTAATCTCATACCAGGAGATACAAGTTCTCAGGAATTATGTTCTAATCGTGATATATATGGTAATCCATTAGATACAATTATAATTGAAGAGACATTTGATATTAGTGCAGAATTCATGTTGTCAGGCTTATGTAATATTATGGATTCAGTTGATATTATAACAAATATTTTTGGAGGAACTCCACCTTACTTTACTCTTTGGTCTAATGGTGATACTTCAAGAAATACAAATAATTTACAATCTAATTCTTTACTTCCATATTCTTTAAATATCACTGATGCTAATGGTTGTCTAAAGACAGAGTATTTAAAAATTGATCCAAAAAACTCAATGAAAACGTTTATGTCTTTTGTTGGTGTAATTTGCAAGGATGATGAGTCAGGAGAGGCTAGGGTTTTTGTTAGTGAAGGAAATCCACCGTATTCATTTATCTGGTCCAATGATCCTTCTTCAATCATTATAGACTCCTCATCCTCTATGATTAGTGGGC
>JABGXK010000020.1 GCA_018675825.1 Flavobacteriales bacterium
AAATATTATTATATAAAGATAAAAAAATACCATCACTACTACAAATAAAAATTTAGATTTTAATACAGTCTTATTTTATTAAACTTAAGACGTTACGTTAGATATTAATAATTTAATAAAGCATTAATTTCCTGTAATTTTATGTTTTAAAAAATATTAAAAAGTAGTAAACCACTGATCATTTTCTTGAATAACAAGAACAATGGCAAAAGAGAATAATAAAAGTAGAAAAGTAATTGGTATCATAAGCAATCTACTCCATTTTCTATCAATCAAACACTTCATAAAAATAACTAAAATTCCATAAAGAGTTAGAGTAAGAAGTATAGACACTATCTTATCTCTTATTGATAGATCACTTAAAAAACCATCTTTTTTTAAAGGAGAAGGCATATTATTTAAACTATTATTATGATCTAAAAATGTAATGTTTTTTACATTCGTTATTTTATTTACTGGAAATGATGCATATGCATATTCACTAGCTGTATAAATAGAGAAAATAATAATTAATATAGTTGTTACACGGAACCTCATAAATCAAAAATAATCTAACTAACAACATAAACGATGCATAGCATAGTATGTATGTTTATTTCTTTCTAAAGTAAATATGAATAGGAACACCTGAGAAATCAAAACACTCTCTTAATTTATTCTCTAAATATCGCTTATAAGGCTCTTTTATATATTGAGGAAGGTTTGCAAAAAAAGCAAATGTTGGTGTTGGTGTTGGTAGCTGTGTACAATACTTAATCTTTATGTATTTTCCCTTAATAGCTGGTGGTGGAAGTTGAATAATAAAAGGAAGCATTGTATCATTTAATACAGAAGTACTTATTCTTTGAGCTCTATTTTTACATACTGTTATAGCTGTTTCTAATCCCTTTAATAATCTTTGTTTATTTAACACTGAAACAAAAACTATTGGAACATCTGTAAACGGCGCTATCTTCTTTCTTATTTGCTCTTCAACTAAATTTGCAGTATCAGTAGATTTATCTTTAAGATCCCATTTATTTACTAAAATAACAATTCCTTTCTTATTTCTATCTGCAATATGAAATATCCTTTGATCCTGAGCTTCAAATCCATGACTAGCATCTATCATTAACATACATACATCAGAATGCTCAATTGCTCGGACAGATCTCATAACAGAATAAAACTCTAAATTTTCATGAACATTTTTCTTCTTTCTAACACCCGCTGTATCAACAAGTGTGAAATCAAAACCAAACTTATTAAATCTTGTATTTAAAGAGTCTCTTGTTGTGCCTGCTATATCTGTTACAATATTTTGATCCTTTTCTAAAAGAGCATTTATAAAAGATGATTTACCAACATTTGGCCTTCCAATAACAGCAAATTTAGGAAGATCAGTATCTTCTTGTTTATCATCAATCTCAAAATACTTTATAAGTTCATCTAATAGTTCACCTGTTCCACTACCACTAATTGATGAAAATGGGATATAATTTCCTATACCAAGATTATGAAATTCAACAGCATCTTCTAAAAGCTTAGAATTATCAACCTTATTTACTGCTAAAACAACTTTCTTATTTGATTTTCTAAGCATACTAACAACTGCCTGATCTAAATCAGTAATACCCTCTTTAGCATCAACTAAAAACAAGATTACATTAGACTCATCTATAGCTAATTCAACCTGTTTTCTTATTTCTTTTTCAAATATATCATTAGAACCATCAACGTAACCTCCAGTATCAATAACAGAAAATTCTTTACCAGACCATTCTGATTTCCCATAATGTCTATCTCTAGTCACACCACTTACCTCATCAGTTATTGCCTGACGTGATTCTGTTAATCTATTAAATAATGTTGATTTACCCACATTTGGTCTCCCAACAATTGCTACAATATTTATCATGATCCGTATCCGAATTTTTTAAGTTGGCGATCATCATTTCTCCAATTCTTATTTACTTTTATTGGTGTCGCAAGAAAAACTTTCTTATCAAGCATCTTTTCAATATCTTTTCTTGCCTCACTACCTATTCTTTTAAGACCTAAACCTTTATGGCCTATTAAAATCCCTTTTTGACTTTCTCTTAAAACATATATTATTGCTCTAATCCTAATAATTTCTTCTTCTTCAAAAAACTCTTCCACCTCTATCTCTACTGAATATGGTATTTCTTTTTTATAATGCTTAAGAATCTTTTCTCTAATTATTTCTTCAATAAAAAATCGCTCAGATTTATCAGTAATTGCATCTTTATCATAGTACGGTGGTGAATCTGGAATTTTATCTACTATTTTAGCAACTATCTCATTCATATTAAAACCATTAAGAGCAGAAATAGGCAAAATCATTGCATTAGGTAATTCTTTTTCCCAAAACTCTATAGCATCCATAACTTCATCTTGTTCTGCAAGATCAATCTTATTTAAAAGCAGCATTAATGGAAGTTTCGTTTCCTTAATTCTATTATAGAGATTTTCATCCTTTAAACCTTTCTCGCCTACTTCTACCATATAAACTAAAACATCTGCATCTTTAAAGGCTGAATGAACAAAATTCATCATATTCTCTTGTAACTTATATGCTGGTTTAATAACACCAGGAGTATCAGAAAAAACAATCTGATAATCTTTTTCATTAAGTATGCCAATAATTCTATGTCTAGTAGTCTGAGCCTTATTAGTAATAATAGATAGTTTTTGACCAACTAATGCGTTCATCAAGGTAGATTTTCCAACATTTGGGTTACCTATTATATTTACAAATCCTGCTTTATGCTCCATTTTGCAAAGAAACGAAAAATGGACTAACCGAGTGACAATTCATTAGATTAAGAAATTAATTGATCTAATTTTTCATTATCGATTGTCCAATCATCTTCTAATTTCTTGAGATTTTTCTGTTCTTGATCATAAATAGAGAAGAAACCTTTATCATTTGAAAGTTCCTTAAATTTAATAGGATCACTTAATGCTTCATCCTTTTCTTTTAATCTAGTTGATAAAGTAGTTATCTCTTTTTCTAATTTATTGATTCTATTACGTAATTTTTTAATATTACTATTGTGGTTTTTCTTATCATGATAGGATTTCTGCTCCTTATTTTTATCTTTATCTACTATCTTCTGATCTTTTTGAGAGCTTTCTAACTGCTTAAAGTTAGACATTTCTTTTTCAGATAAAAAGGCATTAATATCTCCAATATATTCCTTTATATTTTGATTCTTAAATTCATATACCTTTTGTGTTAAACCTTGTAAAAACTCTCTATCGTGAGAAACAACAATTAAACTTCCATCAAAATTTAATAAAGCCTTCTTCAAAAGCTCTTTAGATGTTATATCAAGATGATTAGTAGGCTCATCCATAACAAGTAAATTATAAGGTTCTAAAAGTAATTTACATAATGCAACACGAGCACGCTCTCCACCTGACAAAACTTTAATTTTTTTTGTAACATCATCATTAGAAAATAAGAAAGAACCAAGTATAGTACGTACATTGGAGCTAGTCTGTTGAGTAACTGCATTCTCTATTGTCTCTAAAACAGTAATATCTTCATCTAAAAAATCAGCTTGATTCTGAGCATAATAGCCCATTTTAATCTGATGACCAAGTTGTATACTGCCACCATAATCTATTTCTCCAACTATCATTTTAGCTAGAGTAGATTTTCCTTCACCATTTTTACCCACAAAAGCAAGCTTATCTCCCTTAACTATTTCAAGATTTATCTTGCTAAGTACTTGTAAATCATCATATCTTTTAGATGCTTCATTAATAACTAAACTTAATTTTCCTGAGTGGGGAGCAGGAGGAAATCTAAATTGTATTCTTCCTATATCTTCTTTTTCAACATGTATAATCTCTAATCTATCAAGTTTTGTGATTAATGTTTGAGCAAATGCAGCTTTGTTCTTTTTAGCTCTAAATTTATTAATCAAAATTTTAGTTTCTGTAATAAATTTATCTTGATTCTTTTTGGCTTGAATTTGTTTTTCTATTCTATCTTTTCTTAGCTCTAAATATTTTGTATATCGAGCCTTGTAATCATTAATCTTGCTAAAAGCAATCTCAATAGTTCTGTTAGAAATAGAGTCTAAAAAAAACCTATCATGAGACACAAGAACAATGGCCCCGCTGTACTTTTTCAACCAATTCTCTAACCATATAATTGATTCAATATCTAAGTGATTAGTAGGCTCGTCTAACAAAAGAATATCTGGTTTTTGAAGTAATATTTTTGCTAGCTCTATACGCATTCTCCATCCACCACTAAATTCAGTTGTCTGTCTATTATAATCATATTGAGTAAATCCTAACCCATTTAAAACTTGACTCATTTCTGATTGAATATCATTTCCTCCCTCCATCCTATATCTTTCATCTAAATCATGGAACTCGGTAATAAGTTCTAAATAAGAATTAGTTTCATAGTCTGTTCTTTCATTTATCTGTTTATCAACATACTCTAATCTTTCTTTTATTTGATTTAAATAATCAAATGCAACCTGAGCTTCTTCAATAACTGTTCTTCCATCTTCAAAATCTAGATCCTGAGTTAAATAACCAACTATCAATCCATTTGGAATAGATATATTCCCATTATTAGGTTTTAATTCCTTCGCAAGGAGATTTAAGAGTGTAGATTTTCCGGCGCCGTTTTTACCAACAAGACCAATTTTATCTCCTTTATTTACCATAAAAGAAATGTCTTTAAAAACATCCTGACCTCCAAAATAAAGAGATAAATTATTAACTGAAATCATGGCTGCAAAAATACTTTTTTTGTTTTAGTAAAAAAACTTAATCTAATGATCATTAGATTAAGTTTAAGCTATATATTTGCATCATATCGCGGGATGGAGCAGTTGGTAGCTCGTCGGGCTCATAACCCGAAGGTCGTCAGTTCGAGTCTGGCTCCCGCTACAAAGTAAAAAAGACCTCTATTTAGAGGTCTTTTTTATTCAACACTTATTAT
>JABGXK010000176.1 GCA_018675825.1 Flavobacteriales bacterium
AAAAAAGATCTTGAAAAAGCTAATATTCTAGCGGATCAAATACAGAAATCAAAACTATTATTAGTAGAAAAAAATAAAAATGAAAACACATTAGCACAAACTAATATATCACAACTTAAAAGTATAATTGACAAGTTAAATTTAAAAATTAAAGAAGGTAATGTCAAATCATTAAAACTAGAAAATGAAAATAATACTGCCAAATACAAAATCTTCCATTTAGATTCCATAGTTAATAAAAGAAATATTGAAATAACAAATCATATAGAAACAAATAACTATCTGAAAGAAATATTTGTATACAAAGATTTCGAGTTAAATGGAGTTATTCCATCAAAATTAATAGTGAGAACAGAGTTCCCAATAATTCCTAAAGACATTAGAAATCAAGATTCATGTTTTATGATACAAATGGGGGTATTTACTAATCCTACAAATAATTTCAATAGTTTAGATAAAATATGGATTGAAAATTCTAATGATATATATACTTATTATTATGGTGAGTTTAAGAAAGTAGGCAATGCTTCAATAACTCTAAAGAAACTTATAAAATTAGGATATAAAAATATATTTATATTAAAGAAAAAAAATAAAAATTATGTTGCAGCTAAATAAAAATTATAAGAGAGTTACTACAAATTCATTACAAGAGATTAAAAGTAAAGGAGATAAGATATCTATGCTCACAGCCTATGACTATACTCTTGCCAAGATAATTGATAAGGCAGGAATAGATATTATATTAGTAGGAGACTCAGCATCAAATGTGATGGCTGGCCATGAAACTACTTTACCAATCACATTAGATCAAATGATTTATCATGCATCCTCAGTAGTTAGAGCTGTAGAAAGAGCGTTAGTAGTTGTTGATATGCCATTTGGAACATATCAAGGAAACTCAAAAGAAGCATTATATTCTGCTATAAGAATAATGAAAGAAACTGGTGGTCACTCTATAAAACTTGAAGGTGGATCTGAGATTATAGACTCAGTTAATAGAATCCTTAGCGCTGGTATTCCAGTAATGGGACATTTGGGTTTAACTCCCCAATCAATTTATAAATTTGGAACATATACTGTTAGAGCAAAAGAAGAGGAAGAAGCCAATAAATTAATTGCTGATTCCAAGATGCTAGAAGATGCTGGTTGTTTTGCAATAGTATTAGAGAAAATACCTGCAAAATTAGCACAAAAAATTGCTAGCAACCTAACTATACCAGTAATTGGAATTGGTGCTGGAAACAAAGTAGATGGTCAAGTACTTGTCCTTCATGATATGTTAGGTATGAATCATGAATTTAATCCACGATTTCTTAGAAGATACCTTAATCTTTATGAAGATATATCAAAAGGAGTAAAACAATATATTTCAGATGTTAGAAATTCAGATTTCCCAAATAAAAATGAACAATACTAGACTTGAGATTCTTTTTGAGGATAATCATCTTATAGCAATAAATAAAAAATCTGGAGATATCATACAAGGTGATAAGACAGGTGATAAACCATTATCTGAAATCGTTAAGCTTTATATTAAAAAAAAATATAATAAACCTGGAAATGTTTATTTAGGAACCATACATAGAATAGATAGACCTACTTCTGGAATTATAATATTTGCTAAAACTAGCAAGGCTTTAACTAGAATGAATGAAAAGTTTAGAAATAATGAAATTACAAAAACCTATTGGGCTATTGTAAAGAATATGCTTCCAAGAAAAGCAGATAATCTTCAAAATTACTTAATTAAAGATCAAAGAAAAAATAAATCATTTGTTACAAAGAAAGAGAATGGTAAACATGCACAGCTTAGCTATAGATTAATTAAAAAGCTTGATAATTACTATCACTATGAGATACAACCAAAAACAGGAAGACATCATCAAATTAGAGTGCAATTATCTTATGAGGGATCACCAATTAAAGGAGATTTAAAGTATGGAGCACAAAGAAGCAATAAAGATGCTAGTATTAATCTTCATGCAAGAAAGATTCAATTTAAACACCCTGTATCTAAAGAAGATTTTGAAATAACCGCACCTCCTCCAAGAGAAAAAATATGGGATCTAACTAATTAGGATCAATATCAATTTGAACAACACATCGATTTAAAATCTTATTTTCTTTCATATGTTTAATAATAGCTGATATTATCTCTTTGGCTTTACTAAAGGATTTTCCTAACTCAACTTTGAGTAATACATTTTTAATAAAATAATTCCTTACTTTAGATACAATGGGGTATTCTGGACCTAATACCCTATGTTTAAAACTTTCTTTCATAATAGAAGCAAAGATCTCAGAGACTGAATCAACAACAAAATGATCTGTATGCCTAAACTTAATAATAATTAGTCTACTAAATGGAGGATAATTAAAAATAGCTCTTTCTCTTAACTGCAAATTATAAAACTTAGAAAAACTATGTGATTTGACATGATTAATAATTTCTTGATCTGGATTATAAGTCTGTAAAACTACAATGCCTTGATTTCCTTTTCTCCCAGCTCTTCCTGAGACTTGTGACATTAACTGAAAAGCACGTTCATGCGATCTAAAATCTGGAAAATTTAACATATTATCAGCATCAATTATACCAACTAATGATACATTTTCAAAATCAAATCCTTTGGCAATCATTTGAGTACCAACTAAAATATTAATTTTCAATTGCTGGAAATCTTCAATTATATCTTGATATGCATTTTTTTTTCTAGTAGTATCATAATCCATTCTTTTTATGATATATTCAGGAAAAATAATTGATAGTGCCTCAGCAATCTGTTCGGTTCCAAATCCTTTATTATGAAAATTAATACCATCACAATTTCCACAAGATTTAGGTATATATGCTATATAACCACAATAATGACATCTTAAATTATTATTTAATTTATGAAATGTAAGACTGACCGAACAATATTTACATGAAACTGATTGTCCACAAGAATTACAGCTTAAAACTTTTGAATACCCTCTCCTATTTTGAAAAAGTATAATTTGTTTATTTTTATTTAACTGAACAGAGATTTCGTTAATTAATTCATTTGAGAAAAAACCCTGCATCTCTTTTTTAAGATAACCTTTTCGAATATCGATAGTGTTAATTTTAGGTAATTTTATATCTGAATATCTAGTATGAAGTTCAACAAAACCATACTTATCATTTCTTGCATTATAATAAGATTCCATTGATGGAGTTGCTGATCCTAACAAGACCTTAGCATTATGAATAGTTGCAAGGTAAATAGCTGAATCTCTTGCATGATAACGAGGAGATGGCTGTTGTTGCTTATAAGAAGGATCATGTTCTTCGTCAATAATTATTAAGCCTAAATTATTAAAGGGAAGAAAAAGAGAAGATCGAGCACCAAGAATAATAGAAAATTGATTATCAGCAGAACTTTCATTATGTACAGATTTCCATACTTCAACTCTTTCTGAATTATTAAGATTTGAATGCGATATACCAACAAGATTTCCAAAATGTTTTTTTAATCTTTTAATAATCTGTATTGTTAAAGCAATTTCAGGTAATAAATATAATACTTGCCTACCTTTTTTTAATTCTTGTTCAATTAATTTTATATATATTTCTGTTTTTCCACTAGATGTAACTCCATGCAAAAGACAAACATCTCTATCTAATAATTTTTTATTTATACTATTAAATGACAACTCCTGAGCATCAGAAAGTTTATGAATTGGATATGTTTCTATATTTTGTATATTTAATCTGCTCTGCTTTTCATCATTTATATTGATTAATGATTTTTTTTCTAAGCTTTTAAAAATTGATCTTGAAAAGCCAGTATTCTGGATTAGGGAAGCTAAAGAAAAATTATTATTACTGTTTTTAGAAAATTCAAATAACATACCTAATAATTTTTCTTGTTTAGAAGTTAATTTAGGAATATCTTTAAAATTAATTTTTGATAGACTAACTTTAGAAATAAATCGATTTTTATATTTATCATTAAGATGTTCGTGTACAATAAGCACATTTTCTTTAATAAGATGATTAATAACTGAAAAAGAAAACTTGTTATCTAATTGCTTATTTAAATCATGAATACTTAGTAATCTTGATTTAGATATAAGATTCAAAATAGAAGCTTCATCCTTACTAAAGCTAGAAAAATTATTATTAAAATCAGGATTTACCATAAGTTTAGATTCGCTTGCTAACTTTAAGGATGAAGGAAGAGCTGTATTCATTACTTCTCCCAAATAACACATATAGTACTTTGAAATCCATTTCCATAAATCAATCTGAAATTGATTTACAATAGGTAGCTCATCAATTAGTGACTGAATATTTTTTATTCTGTAATTATTATTCTTCTTACTAGAAATATTAGCCACAATAGCTGTATACAACTTTTTTGAACCAAATTGAACAATAACTCGTTGACCAACTAATACAATAACATCTTTATCAACAGAATACTGAAAAGTTCCTTCAACTGATAAGGGAACTATTACATCAATATATTTTAGTTGCTTTAACATTAAACAAAAATGATTAAAAATGCTGGTATCATAATTGATTTATGTAAGAAATTTATACAAAAAAAAATAAAGTACAATATCAGTAAGAATTGATTTTGTTAAATTTGCATATAACATAAAAAAAACA
>JABGXK010000177.1 GCA_018675825.1 Flavobacteriales bacterium
ACATGACAAATTTACAAAGGAAGCTAATATAACAATCAATTTCTTTAATGGCGATAAAAAAACATTTACAATAGAAACTCAAGGAATTAATGATATTCTTAAAAACGCAGATTTTATAACATTACATATTCCTAAAATTAGTAACAAAGCTGTTATTGGAGCAAAAGAAATTGGGATGATGAAAACAGGATCTGGAATTATTAATACTTCTAGAGGCGGAATAATTGATGAGACTGCTTTAATGTTTGCTTTAGACAAACAAAAACTTTCATATGCAGGTCTTGATGTATATGAAAATGAGCCCACACCGAGCATACACTTAGTCATGCATGGCGGCATCTCATTAACTCCTCATATAGGTGCAGCAACTTTAGAAGCTCAAGATAGAATTGGAATTGAATTAGCTGAAAAAATAATAACTTATTTTAAATAATATGTCAATATTTATTCCTTTTAAAGCATATCTACCTAATGAAAAATACACGAAAGAGATTGTATCTCGTCCCTATGATGTATTAAATGCTAAAGAAGCTAAAGATGAAAGTAAAGGAAAAGCTAACAGTTTTTATCATGTTATAAAGCCTGAAATAGATTTTCCAGATAATATAGATTATTATAGTGCAAAAATCTATCAAAAGGGCAAAGATAATTTTGATAAGCTAGTGGAAAATGGAATGATGAAACAAGATAAATCTAATAACTATTATGTTTATCAACTAATAATGAATGGACATAAACAAACAGGTATAGTAGGTTGTTGTGCAATAGATGATTATTTTAATAATACAATTAAGAAACATGAATTAACAAGAAAAGATAAAGAAGAAGATAGAAAAAATCATATTAGATATAGTAAGTTAAATTATGAACCTGTTTTTTTTGCATATCCTAAAGTAAATGATATTGACTCTATTGTAGATAAAATAAAGAACAAAGAATCAACATATAATTTTATAACTGAAGATAATATCCAACACACTCTATGGACAATTAATGATAATAAAATTAAAATACTAATTCAAAAATTATTTAGTGATAAGGTTCCTAATATCTATGTTGCTGATGGTCACCATCGAACTGCAGCTGGTGCTTTAGTTGGTAAAGAATTGAGAGATAAAGCAGGTGGAAATGCTACTGATGGAAAACATTATAATTATTTTATGGCAGTATTATTTCCTGATAATCAATTAAATATCATTGATTATAACAGAGTAGTACGTGATTTGAATGGATTAGAACCTTCTTCATTAATAGAAAGATTATCTCAAAAATTTAATATAACCAGAATAGAAAAAAGTTATAAACCTAAAGAACTACATCATATAGGAATGTATCTTGATAAGAAATGGTATAAATTAGTAATTAAAGACGGATTATTTGATGCGCAAGACCCTGTTGATGTGTTAGATGTTACTATATTATCAAAACAAATACTAGAGCCAATATTAGATATTAAGGATCTTAGATCAAATACAAGAATAGATTTTGTTGGTGGAATCAGAGGTGTTAATGAGCTTGAAAAACGTGTTGACTCAGGGGAAATGAAAATAGCATTCACATTGTATCCTGTAAGTATGCAACAAATTATGAATATTTCTAATAATAATATGATTATGCCTCCTAAAGTAACATGGTTTGAGCCAAAATTAAGAAGTGGATTAACTGTTTATAGTTTAGTATAATGCTTATTACTAATAGGTTAAAAGAAATTAATAAAAAAATATCTAGCAATCTATCATTAGTAGCAGTATCTAAAACTAGAAATAATAAAGAAATATTAGAGTCTTACAAAAGTGGACAACTAATGTTTGGAGAGAATAAGGTTCAGGAACTTACGAAAAAATATGAAGAACTTCCAAAAAATATTCAATGGCATATGATAGGTCATCTTCAAACAAATAAAGTTAAATATATAGCAAAATTTATTTCTCTAATACACACAGTAGATTCAATTAAATTAATGAAAGAAATTAATAAAAGAGCTTTTAATGAAAATAGAAACATTGATTGTTTGATACAAATACACATAGCTAAAGAAAAAAATAAATTTGGGTTTAAAATACATGAAATTAATGATGTACTAGATCTTGCAAGAGATTTTAAAAATATAAATATAAAAGGCTTAATGGGTATGGGAACATACACAGATGATCTAGATATAATTAATAACGAATTTAAGACCTTAAATTGTGAGTTTCTAAAGAGAAAAAATTTTGAGTTTGATACTTTATCTATGGGAATGAGTAATGATTATAAAATTGCTATTAAAAATGGCAGTACAATGATAAGATTAGGAAGTAGTATCTTTGGAAAAAGAAAATAAATGAAAAAAATAATTTATACTAATAAAGCTCCTGCTGCTATAGGACCATATAGCCAAGCAATACTTAGCCATAATACATTATATTGTTCTGGTCAAATAGCACTTGATATTAATGGTAAATTAATTAAAACTAATATTAAAGAAGAAACAAATCAGATAATTAATAACATTCAGGCAATTCTAAAAGAGGTAAAAATGGATATGTCAAATATTGTTAAAACAACTATATTTCTTAAAAACATGAATGATTTTTCAACAATAAATTCTATTTATGCACAACAATTTAAAGACTATCCACCCGCCAGAGAAACTGTTGAGGTATCTGCTCTTCCAAAAAATGCAAATATAGAAATATCAGTTATTGCTGTTAAGTAATGGATTTGTACTCTGAGATAATTAAGGGAAATATTAATGCTCTAAGTAAAGCAATAACTTTAGTTGAAAGTACTCTTGAAACTGATCAAGAAAAGAGTCAAGAACTAATTTCAAAATGTATAAACAAGGAATATAATTCAGTTCGTATAGGGGTAACTGGAATTCCTGGAGTAGGGAAAAGCTCATTTATTGAAAAATTTGGAGAGAAATTTATAAAAGAAAATAAAAAAGTTGCTGTATTAGCAATAGACCCTTCTAGTGAAAAAACAAGAGGAAGCATACTAGGAGACAAGAGTAGAATGCAATCATTATCGAATAATCATAATGTATTTATTAGACCAAGTTCTAACTCTGGAACTCTTGGCGGTGTATCAAACAAAACAAAAGATAGTATAATACTTTGTGAAACTGCAGGTTTTGAGATAATAATAATAGAAACAGTTGGGGTTGGACAATCAGAAACATTAGTAAGTAAATTGGTAGATATTATGCTATTACTTTCTATTACTGGGGCCGGAGATAGGTTACAAGGCATTAAAAGAGGAATCATTGAACTTTCACATTTGATTATTATTACGAAAGATGATGGGGAAAATAGAAATAGAGTTAAAGAAACCATACTTGACTTTAAAAGCACATTAGCTCTAAATACTAATATAGATAATCAATGGATACAAAAGGCATTAAGTTGCTCAGCACAAGAGAATACTGGTATTTTAGAAATACATAAAAATATAGATAAATATATTAGACAATCAAAATCAACAAATTTCTTTAATATAAAAAGAGAAGAGCAAAATATTTTCTGGATTCATAAAATTCTTAGGGAAGAGATAGGTAATAGGAAATTTAATAACTTAAGAGAAAATAATTTAATTGTAAAAATTGAAAATAAAATTATAAAAAATAATATAAACATTTATAAGATTATTAGAGATATCTAGTAAAAGAGATGCTTCTTTTGATTTTTTCTCCATTTAGCTTTACTTAGATAATCAACAAAATATATAACTACATCTGCCTGTGATTTATATTCAACATAATAAATTTTCTTATCTGCATTACTTGCATACTCAACAAAGAACCAACTACCATCATTCTTTCCAACTTGGCTTTGATATTTTACTCTGTAAACTAATAAATCAGCTTGGCTTTCATAATCAGCAACAAAAATATTAATATCAGCTTGACTTGCATATTCAACAGGAAAAATTCTTTGAGCATGAGAATTGAAACAAAAGGTTAATAAAAAATAAACAGATAATAATCTTTTCATATTATTATAAATTTACAATAATTTATTCAGAATAATAATATTTCTATTAGTTTTTCTAAACATAAAAATCATAACATTATTCTTATATTTGCAACTCTCAAAATAAATAAGAATGCATAAAGTATCAGATAGATTAAATAGACTTACTGAAAGTGCTACACTTGCGACGGCAAGAATGAGCAGAGAACTAAAATCCTCAGGAAAAGATGTTATAGCATTAAGTTTAGGTGAACCAGACTTTAATACTCCAGAATTTATTAAAAATGCAGGTATTCAAGCAATTAATAATAACTATACTCATTACACGCCTGTTGCTGGCTTAGATGAACTTAGAGAAGCTATTTCTTTAAAATTTAAAAGAGATAATAAGCTTGAATTTACAAAAGAACAAATAGTTGTTTCTACTGGAGCAAAACAATCACTTGCTAATATTTGTTTAAGTTTACTTAACCCTGATGATGAAGTGTTACTTCCTTGTCCTTACTGGGTTTCATATTCTGAAATAATAAAACTTGCTGAGGCAAAACCTATTGAAATTCCTTCTTCAGTTGATAACAATTTTAAAGTTACTGCAAAACAGATAGATAAAGCAATTACTTCAAAAACTAAGATGTTTATGTTTAGTTCACCTTGTAATCCTAGCGGTTCTGTTTATACTAAAAAGGAACTTACAGATATAGCAAAAGTCTTTGACAAGTACCCATCAATTTTTATAGTATCTGATGAAATTTACGAGCATATTAATTTCACTAAGGAACACTATAGCATTGGAAGAATTGAGAGCATTAAAGATAGAGTAATAACAGTTAATGGAGTATCAAAGGGATATGCAATGACTGGATGGAGAGTAGGTTTTATAGGCGGTCCTTTATGGATTGCAAAGGCTTGCAATAAAATCCAAGGGCAAGTAACTTCAGCAACATGTGCTATAGCTCAAAAAGCAGCTGAAAAAGCAATGAATGCCGATCCAAAAGATGCAACAACTGAAATGAAAGAAACTTTTTTAAAAAGAAGAGATATGTTATTAAATAAACTTAATAATATTAAAGGAGTTAAGTGTAATATCCCTGACGGGGCTTTTTATATATTTCCAGATATATCATATTATTTTGGTAAATCTGACGGTACTACAACAATTAATAATGCAAATGACTTATGTATGTATTTACTAAATAATTGTTATGTTGCATTAGTTTCGGGTTCTGCTTTCGGAAATCCAGAATGTGTTAGGATTTCTTATGCAGCTTCTGATACAAAATTATTAGAAGCATCAAAAAGAATAAAAAATCAATTAAGTAAACTTAACTAATATGAATCTAACAAAATATTTTCATGACTTTAAATCTAAAAGGATACTTATAGTTGGTGATGCAATAATTGATACATATTTGTGGGGTGAAATTCATAGAATGTCACCAGAAGCTCCTGTGCCAGTTGTAGATGTTGCTGTAAATCAAAATGATAGTAGATTAGGCGGAGCAGCTAACGTAGCTCTTAATTTAAAAGAACTGGGAGCTGAATCTATTCTGTGTACTGTAATAGGTAATGATAACAGAGGAATATTATTTGAACAATTAATGCAAGAACAAGGTTTAAGTCTAGAGGGAATGTTAATATCAAATGGAAGAAAAACAACAACAAAAACTAGAGTAATTGCTGATAATAAACATCAACTTAGAATAGACGAAGAAGACACCTACCCAATAAAAGTTGAAAATCAATTCTATAATCTAATTCAAAAGCTAACTCATAATATTGATGCAATAATTCTTCAAGACTATAATAAAGGAGTACTGACAGAAAATATTATTAAAAAAATAATCTTACTAGCTAATAGCAAAAATATTCCAACAATTGTTGATCCAAAAAAACAAAATTTTCTTGCATATAATAATTGCACATTATTTAAACCAAACCTGAATGAAATAATGAATGGACTAAATATTAAAGCTAATATTGAAAACTTTGAAGAAATAGAAAAAGCAACAACAAATTTAAGAGATATTATTTCAGCAAAAGCTATTTTATTAACACTTTCAAATAAAGGAATATTCTTAAATACAAATAGTGGAAATAAATTAAAAAAATCAACTACTGAAAATGTTATTGATGTATCAGGAGCTGGGGATACTGTTGTATCAGTTGCTGCAATGTGTTTAGCATGTAATATTGATTATGAAGAACTTGCTATACTATCAAACATAGCGGGTGGAATTGTATGCGAGAAAGTTGGAGTAGTTCCAATTTCAAATCATGAGCTATTAGACAGAGCCAAAAAAATTCTTAATGTCTAAAATAGTTAAACCCTATAAAACAGATAAAGGCAAGAAGGAGCAAGTTAAACAAATGTTTAATAAAATTGCAAAAAGATATGATCTACTTAATCATACATTATCACTTGGAATGGATTTTGTTTGGCGTAGAAAAGCAATAAAAAAAATAACTAATAACCCAAAAAAAATATTAGATATAGCAACAGGAACTGCAGATTTTGCTATATCTGCAGCAAAATACACAGATGCAAACATCACAGGAATTGATATTTCTGATAGAATGATAAATATTGGGGAAAAAAAAATCAATAAAAAAAATTTAAAAAATAGAATTAAACTTAGTATAGCAGATTCAGAAAATTTACCATTTAATAAATCAAGCTTTGATGCAATTACTGCTGGATTTGGAGTTAGAAACTTTGAAAATCTTGAGAAAGGATTAAATGAAATATTTAGAGTAATAAAAAAAGATGGTTTTGTTGTAATACTTGAACCCTCAACTCCTAAAATATTTCCATTGAAACAAATATTTAGATTCTACTTTAATACTATTTTGCCAAAAATTGGCACTCTTTTATCAGATGATAGAAGTGCATATACTTATCTTCCAAATTCTGTAAAAAACTTCCCAAATGGAAAAGAGTTTATTAAAATATTAGATAATATAGGTTTTAGAAAAACTAGCTATTTTCCATTAACATTTGGAATTGTATCTCTTTATGTAGCAATAAAATAACGTTGTTAACGTTTTTGACAAATGCAAACAATTAATAAATATTTATTAATTTTTACTATTCTTCTAAGCCCATTTACCTCTATTGGACAGAGGTTTAAAAAACCTCAGAACCTAGTTAAGTATGATTTTAAAAAACTACATTTTGGATTTACTTTAGGAATAAATGCATTAAATTTTAATGTTCAAAAAAGCAATAACAGCTTAAATAATGACACCTTATTATCAATACTTGCTCAAAATCAAAAAGGGTTTAATCTAGGAATTGTATCTAACCTAAGATTAGGAAGATATACTGATTTAAGATTTATTCCAACACTTGTATTTGGAGAAAGAATCTTAGATTATAGATTTAATGAAACCAATAATCTAACTATTAATAGTAAAAGAATAGAATCAACATTAATTGATTTTCCAATATATATTAAATACAAATCTGCTAGATACAATAATTTTAGAACATATCTCTTATGTGGAGTCAAGTATAGTCTAGATATTGCCTCACAGTATAAAATTGATGACGAAGGACAAGAACTTGTTAAACTTAATAATCATGACTTGATGATTGAAGGGGGTTTTGGTATTGATTTCTATTTACAATATTTTAAATTCTCTCCACAAATAAAAATTTCTCACGGATTAATAAATATTTTATCTAAAGATAAAACTGTTTATACAGAAACAATTAACAATCTTAAAACAAGTGTCTGGATGCTATCTTTTACTTTTGAATAAAAAATTTCTTATTTATTGCAGAACTGATAAAGCAATATACTAGTTGCAGTAGCTACATTTAGAGACTCTGCCCTTCCTCCAATGTTTTTAATACTTATTTTTTTATCTACAAAAGATTCAACCTGACTAGATATACCATGAGATTCATTTCCCATAATAATAAATGAATCCTCCTCAATAGAAAGATTTTTGATATTTTCTCCTTTAAGAAAGGATCCGTATACAGTTCTTTTATAAGGCATCTCACTAAAGAACTTCATTAAATCCATATATATTATATTTACTATAAATAAAGATCCCATAGATGATTGCACAACTTTAGAATTAAATCTATCAACAGAATCTGCAGAACAAATAATATTTGAAATATTAAACCAATCACATAGCCTTATGATTGTTCCAAAATTTCCTGGATCATTAATATTATCTAAGATTAATGTCACTCCAGTTAAATCATCATAATTAAATTTAGAAGGGATAATATTTACAATAGCTAAAACATGATTTGGTGTTTTAAGATTACTAATTATTTCAAGTTCATTGATAGTTAATACTTTATAAACGAATGAGCCAAGAATTGAATTATTTAAATCTATCCATTTCTGAGTGGCATAAATACATTTAATAGACATCTTTGATGATAAAAGTTCTTTAACTATCTTGTCACCTTCAACAATAAATTGAGATTCACTAATCCTATTCTTCTTTAATTGGAGTGATTTAATCTGTTTAATTTGATTCTTAGTTAACATAATATTTATTAAATTCAATTATATGAAATTATTATAAAAAAGAGGTGTCATTTAGAACAATATTCTAATTTTGCTAAAACAATTACATTAAAAAAATGACTAAATTTCAAAATGGGGTTCTAACCGGAGAACTTGTTCAAAAACTTTTTAAAGATGCAAAAGAAAATTTATATGCTCTTCCAGCTGTTAACGTTACAAGTACATCTACTGTAAATGCTGTTCTAGAAACAGCATCAGAAATGAATTCTGCAGTAATTATTCAATTCTCTGCTGGAGGCTGTCAGTTTTTTGCAGGAAAAAGTCTAAATAATGATGATCATACTGCTGCTATTGCTGGTGGAATTTCTGGAGCTATGCATATTCATCAAATGGCTAAACTCTATAATGCAAGTGTTATTTTACATACAGATCACTGTGCAAGAAAATTACTTCCTTGGATAGACGGATTACTAGATGCAGGTGAAGATTTTTATAAGCAACAAGGAATTCCTTTATACAGCTCTCACATGATTGATCTTTCAGATGAACCTATTATTGATAATATAGAAACTTGTAAAGTCTATCTTGAAAGAATGAGTAAAATAGGTATGACATTAGAAATAGAACTAGGCGTAACTGGAGGCGAAGAAGATGGTGTAGATAATACAAACATTGATAGCAGTAAGCTATATACACAGCCTGATGAAGTTGCATATGCATATGCTGAACTAATGAAAATTAGTGATAAATTTACAATTGCTGCAGCTTTTGGAAATGTACATGGTGTTTATAGACCAGGAAATGTTAAATTAACACCTAAAATTTTAGATAATTCACAAAAGCATGTTCAGGAAAAGTTTAATACTGAAGAAAAACCAATAAATTTTGTTTTTCATGGGGGTTCAGGATCATCTTTTGATGAAATTAGAGAAGCAATATCATATGGGGCAATAAAAATGAATATTGATACTGATTTACAATGGGGTTTTACTACTGGAATTAGAGATTATTTTCTTAAGTATAATGATTATATAAAAGAGCAAATTGGAAATCCAGAAGGTGATAATCTTCCAAATAAAAAATATTATGATCCAAGAAAATATCTAAGAGAAGGAGAAATTACATTTAAAAATAGATTACTAAAAGCATTTAAAGATTTAAATAATATAAATAAGAATAAATAGTAATGGATTGGTTTAAAAGAATAAAAGAAGGAATTACCACTAAAACTCATCAAAAAAAGGAAACTCCAGATGGACTTTGGGAAAAGTGTCCAAAATGTAAAACTATCATTTCCAATGATGAATTTATAGAAAATCTATCAGTATGTCAAAAATGTCATTATCATCATAGAATAGAATCAATAGAATATTTTAAGATTTTATTTGATAATAATAAATTTAAAGAATTAGATAAAAGCCTAGTATCTGCTGATCCACTAAAATTTGTAGATAAAAAAAAATATTCTGACAGACTTAAAAAAATACAAGAAAAAACAGGATTAAAAGATGCAATTAGAACTGGATATGGTAAAATGAATAAGGAGAATGTTGTTATCGCTTCTATGGATTTTAGTTTTATTGGAGGTTCAATGGGATCGGTAGTTGGAGAAAAGATATCAAGAGCCATTGATTATTCAAATAATAAAAAAATACCACTAATAATAATTTCAAAATCTGGTGGTGCAAGAATGATGGAGGCTGCTATCTCACTAATGCAATTAGCAAAAACTTCAGCAAAATTAGCTCAATTAGATGAAAATAATGTTCCATATATATCTCTTCTTACTGACCCAACATTTGGTGGAGCAACAGCATCATTTTCAATGCTTGGAGATTTAAATATAGCAGAACCAAACGCTCTAATTGGATTTGCAGGTCCAAGAGTTGTTAAAGAAACTATTGGGGAAGACCTTCCAGAAGGATTCCAAACATCTGAATTTCTTAAAGAACATGGTTTTATTGATTTAATTGTTCACAGAAAAAATCTTAAAGAAAAATTAAGCCAAATACTACGAATGATTAGCAAGTAATTTATTTGTATGATTAATCATATTTTAACAAAACTTTTATTAAATTTGCAGCCCAAATTAGATATTGATAATAATAAAAATAATGAGTAACATAATTAAAAAAGATATTTTTAAAAAATACGGTAGCAGTGAAAAAGATTCTGGATCTGTATATAGCCAAGTAGCATTATTTACTTCACGAATTCAACACCTAACTGATCATCTGAAAAACAATCATAAAGATTACGGGACTCAGAAATCATTACAAATAATGGTAGGTAAAAGAAGAAAACTACTTGATTATCTAATGAATAAAGATGTTGTTAAATATAGAGAACTTGTTAAAGATCTTAAATTAAGAAAATAACATTTAATTAAAATGAGGCAATAAATTATTGCCTTTTTTATTTTATACACAAAAATTACAATGATTAAAGAAGAAAAAGAAATAATAAAGTTAGAAGATGGAAGAGAAATAATCCTAACAACAGGAAAATTAGCAAAACAAGCCCACGGATCGGTAGAAGTAAGAATGGGAAATACACATATTTTAGCTACAGTAGTATCAAGCTTTGAAGCTAGAGAAGGAGTAGATTTTTTACCACTTACAGTAGATTATAGAGAGAAATTTTCAGCTGACGGAAGATTCCCAGGAGGATTCTTAAAAAGAGAAGCAAGACCAACTGACCAAGAAATCTTGGTAATGCGCTTGGTAGATAGAATATTAAGACCAATGTTTCCTAGTGATTACCATGCTGAGGTACAAATTATGATTTCTTTAAACTCACATGACCCAAATGTAAAACCTGATGCTCTAGCTGCACTTGCTGCATCAACAGCAATAGCAATTTCTGATATTCCATTTAATGGACCTATTTCAGAATGTAGAGTAGCAAGAATTGATGGAAGTTTTATGATCAACCCATCATCAGAACAATTAGCAAATGCTGATATTGACCTTATGGTTGGTGCATCAGCTGATAGTGTAGCTATGGTTGAAGGTGAAATGAATGAAGTATCAGAAGCTGAAATGATAGAGGCAATTAAAATTGGACATGAAGCTATTAAAGCACAGTGTGCAGCACAAGTAAATTTAGCTGCTAAAGTAAGTGCCTCTTCAGAAAAAAGAGAATACAACCATGAAACACATGATGAACAATTAAAAGAAAGAATAAACAA
>JABGXK010000178.1 GCA_018675825.1 Flavobacteriales bacterium
AAAAAGGAACAAAAAAAAGCTCTATTTCTAGAGCTTTTTTTTTAAATATCGTTTAGATATTATTTTTTAGTTAAGAAAGGTAAACCAGTTCTTGAATTTTCTTTAACATTATATCCATCAGGTTTATCACAAGCAGTATCTCTAGAATCTTTAGAGAAATAATAGATTCTTTGAACTCTTCCTGTTGATTTTAATGTAACATCTTTACAGTTTAAGTGGTACTCTGTACCTTTTGTGTTATTGTGTGTAAATGCCATAATATTTTTTTTTTATTAATAATTAATTCACGACTAATATAGGTATTTGCAATTAATAAACAAAATTTACTAGAAGAGAGTTCAATAAAATTGTTAATAAGTATAATAAAATTGCTATAATTTTCAATTAGAAAAAACAATTATAAATATAACCCTATAATAAAAATCAATAAGAAGAAAACAACCTATACAATTGATAATCAATGTTTTAATTAAAAAAAAATAAAAAAATTATTTAGAATTTATTTTCTAGATATAACATAAGTCATTACTAGGTTAAAAAGTTAATAAGTAATCTTATCAAAACTAAAATTTGTCTATAAAATGAACGTTATGTAGAATAAAAACAAACATTATTAAGCTAAGAAATGTTGATTTTATATTTTTGTCATTGACATTTCTTAAATAAAAAAAACTTTAATGAGAAAAAAAATATTATTCCTATCTATAATGATATTAAATTTGAGTGCAAACTCACAAATATTTAAAGATAAGTACGTTAAGGATGCAACAAAAGCTGCAGATATTTGGATGAAAAATATTAATTCATCAGAATATGCTATCGCATATAATCAATATTCTGACCAAGTTAAAGAAAACTCAGATTCAATACACTGGTCTAAGGCTATTAATCAGTTAATGGATGAATTTGGAAAAATAGTTAGCAGAGAAAGTATTTCAACAGAATTTAAAAGTAATATTGAAGGTATTGGAGATGGTTTTTTTGTTTTTATTGAATACAAGAGTATCTACAAAAAAATAAATGAATGTACTGAATACTTAATACTTGGTCAAGATGATAGTATGAAGTGGAAGATATTAAGATATGATTATTCTTATAGAAATAAAGACCAGGATTTAGATTAGGAACTATCTAACTAGACTTATAGTGCCTAAATGATAAGTAGTTTTTGAGTCCTTTAGCTTCTTATAACTTATTTGATAAGGATAAGCCCCAAATTGAGCTTTATTACCATTAAAAAGATTTCCATCCCATGCTCCCATTTTATAAAAACTTGAATAATTATTATTATCACATGAAGAACCTTCAATTAAGTTATTTGTAATAATAATCTCATCTGATTGAAAAATTATAGTATTATTCCATCTTTCATGAATTGTAATATTAAATTCATAAAATAAACCTAAAGCTTTAACATAAAACATATCATTACAATTATCATTATCAGGAGTAAAACTATTTGGAATAAAAATCTTACTCTCTGGTAAAACACATAAATTCATAGATGAAGAATCAATGCAACCTCCAGAGTTGACTAAATAAAGATGCACAAGATATATTCCTGTATCATTATAAGTATGAACAGGGTTAAATGAATAAATATATGGAGCTGACTCACCATCTCCAAAATTCCAATAGCTTATTAAAGAGATTTCATTAGGATTGACTATACTCTGATCAATAAGTTGAATCTCACTATTAAGAATAGATAGACATTCATTATTATTTAATAAAAATGAAGCTGATAGATTATCATATCCTAAAATACTTATTGTATCTATCACAATACAATTTGAAACATTATTAGTAGCTTCAATGAAATAGTCTCTATTTACTAAAGCATAAATACTATCACCATATATAAAAGGATTGGTATTCCATTTGTATGATATATTATCTAATGAATTTGTTTGAACCTTTGCAAAACCATATTCTCCAAAACATTTTTTCTCTGATGTTGTAAAGTTTAAATTAAACTCATCATAAACAAAAATAAAAATAGAATCTACTGTATTGTCAGAGCAACCATCAGAAACATTAAGAATATAGGTGTTTGTCTGATCAGGAATAAATAAATGATTAAAGCTATTACTTAAATTATTACTCCAATTAAATAGATAATTTCCTGTACCACCAATAACATTTGCGCTAATATTTATCAGCTCACCAGCGCATATAGTATCTGTAGATTGATATGCCGTTGTTATTAATTCCTCTTCAACAAAGAATACTGTATCAATAGATTGAATACAATTTCCAGATCCATAACTAAAAGTAATGTTATGATAACCAGATCCAGCAAATGCTGGATTAAAAGCAGAATTGACAATACCACTACCACTTAGAACACCACCGTTTGGTGAAGTAGAAATATTAAAAAATGAATCGATATAGCAGTAATTAATTTTAATGTTTGAAAAAACTAAATTAGGAGGATCAATAATTTCAATTTCAAAAGTATCAATACATCCATTTAAAGATGTGTATTCAAGTAAATAGGTACCTAGAGTTAATAATGAAGGATCAAATAACCCCGTAGTATTATCAATAATTCCAGATCCACTCCAAGATCCTCCATTAGCAGTAATGTCTAATATAAAAGGTAATGATGTTGAACAAACTAAAGTATCTAAAAGGACAGGTTTTGGAAAAACCTTAAACACAACACTATCAATACAAGTATTAGCATTATAAGTTATTGTATGAGGACCACTTCCAGCTATATTTGGATCAAAAGAACCTGGAAAATTAGAATCAATTATGCCATTACCATCCCAAAAACCATCAAAAGGGTCTCTTGGCGCTATATTTAAATCTAAATACTGTAATGAGAGATTATGACAAAAAAACAAAGAATCAACATATAATTCAGTATTAACAACATTAATTTCTGCAGTATCAGTACAATTATTATATGAATAGGTAATTAAGTCTATTCCTGATACTAAAGAAGGATCATATAGACCAGTATTTAAATTAATAATATTATTTCCAGCCCATAATCCACCTGAAGGATTTGCTAATAAATTAAAAGGGTTTTCAGATGGACAAACAGTTAAATCTAGACCTGCATTAATTTCATCTATAAAAACACTAATATTATCAGAACAACCTATAATTGAGTATTCAAAAATATGATTTCCAGATGAAGCTACAGAAGTTAATATAGATCCATCTGAAGTAATTGGACCTCCAAGAAGAGAAATTTTATCTATTGCTACATCAGAGCTATAGTCATTACCTGTTATTACACGAAATCTAATTTTCATTTCTGATGAAATATAATTTGACAGATCTATAGATACTTCATGCCACTGATTTCCTTGATCACCATAAATAGTCCAATGATCTAAAATCCAACTAAGGCCATTATCTGATGATAAATCAATCGCAAGACTACCTTGACTAAAACCATATTTATGATAATAAAAATTTAAAATTGGATTAGTATACTGTGAAAGATTTATACAAGGGGAAATTATAGAAGATTCTTTGTAGGGATAATTAGGTGTAGATGCTTCAGTATAAATATAGCTATTACCATCATATGCAGATGATGGTCCAGTATTTCCTGATGGAGTTCCATTACTATTAATAATCCAATCAAAATCATTAGTTAAACCATTATTCCAATTTAACAATCCAGATTCAAAACTTTCAATATGAGGAAAATTATCTATAGAAATCAAACAAGAACTTGAAGATAATGAGTTAACAGTAGGATTAGACCAATAACCACCATTTGGATTAGCTAATAATAATATGTTTCCAGAATTTTGGCATAATGTTAAGTTATTTGGCATATTAATACTACTTACAACAGTAACTAATAATGTATCTGAACATCCATTAGGTAAAGAATAAACTGCATTAATTAATGTGCTGAGTGGACCAACATTAATATCCCCATTAGACTGAATAGAACTACTACCCGACCATATTCCTCCTGTAGTAGTTAGAGAAGAATTAAGATTAAATAATGGAGCAGACGTACAAACTGATATGTCTTCCCCTGCATAAATTTCTAATACTGTGATATCTAAATTATCAGAACATCCATTAACATCATAATTTAAACTATAGATTCCAGGAGATAGTACTGTAGGATCAAAGAATGAATTAAAACCATTAATAATACTTGATCCTGACCACCATCCTCCAATTGGTGATCCAGATAAACTAATTGGAAGATCAGTATTACAAATTGAAAAATCTACTTGTGTTACAGTTGGAGGCACAACAACAATAGTTACAGTGTCTGATTGAGAAGAGGCAGGGCCTAGATCATTAAC
>JABGXK010000179.1 GCA_018675825.1 Flavobacteriales bacterium
AAATGCACCTATTATAATACCTATTACTCCTGCAATAATAGTTAAAAAAACAGATTCTAAGATTATTTGTTTTCTAATGTGATTTGGACTAGCTCCTATAGCTCTTCTAATGCCAATTTCTTTGGTTCTTTCTTTAACTGATATAAGTAATATATTTCCAATACCAATAACTCCTGCTAGTATTGTAGCAATACCAATAATTAATGAAAGGAAGGATATTCCTTTTGCAAAATTTCTAGCTCTATTAAACATTGCTCCTAAATTAAATCCTCCTACAGCCTCTTTGTCATCTGGATGTATTTGATGTATTTCTTTCAGTTGACTTCTAACTTTTTCTTCTACTTCTAATATATTAACATCATCAAATCCTGCGATTAATAGAAAACCAACCCCATCTCCAGTATTATATATTCTTTTAAAAGTAGAGAAGGGAACATGTATATCTCCATCATCATCAAAACTACCTCCACCTTCATCTACATGCTTATGTATGCCAATGATTTTAAAATATATATTATTGACTTTAATGAATTTTCCAATTGGATTAATATTATCCTCAAAGAGTTCTTTTCTAGTGCGCTCTCCAATCACACATACTTTTCTGTTACCTTTAATGTCTGCTTCGTTTATAAATCTTCCACCATCATAAATATCTTTTGTAGCTATTGTTTTTAGGACAGGATAGTCACCATAGATATTAAATATTCCAGAACGTTGTCCATTAACAACATTAGCTCCAGAAGATCCAAAATTTCCTTTCTGTATTCTTGGGGCTATGTATTGTATTTCAGGAATATTTTTTTTTAAGGCTTCAACATCACTTAAATTTAGGTCCCAATTCCGATCAGTTTTAAAACCTGCATATGGAATACTTGTGTATTGAGCCCAAATAAATAAGCTATTAGAAGAAATTCTTTCAAATTGTTTTTCAAAACCATTATCTACTCCTTTAGCAATTCCAGAGAGCGCGATATATAGAAATATTCCCCATAATACACCAATTATAGTTATGATAGTACGTGTTTTATTTTGACTTATTGAGCCAAAAATTTCTTGCCAAGTATCTCTGTCAAATATTGATTTCATTTATTTGTCTCTAAGTGCAATAATTGGTTTGATTTTAGCGGCTTTCCTGGCTGGCAGATATCCAGCTAGAGCACCGAAAAAAATTAATATTATTGTAGCCCATAAAGCATGTCCTGTATCTATATAAGGGTTCGATATAAAGTACTTCTCTTGTAAATTATTACCTATTAATTTAAGAGTTAACATCGCCATTATCAGACCAATATATCCAGAAATAGTAGTAATAAAAATAGATTCTTGCAAGATCATTAGAATAATACTTTTTGGAGTTGCACCAATTGCTTTTCTAATACCTAATTCTTTGGTTCGTTCTTTAACTACAAACACCATTATATTACTAATACCAATTATTCCAGCAATAAGTGTTCCTATGCCAATGAATGATATAATAGTTTGTAGTAATGAAGAAAAATTCTTTGTTTCTTCTTGGGTTTCTCCAGTATTACTAATGTATACACCTCTATTATCATCAGGAGATATAATTTTTTTTTCTTTAATATAACTTTCAAGTTTATCTTCTAATAAAAGAGATTGAGCGTACGTCATTTCTGAATTATAAACAACAATCATTTGCTCAATTTTATCATTATCTTTCTGTATTTCTTGCATTGTTGTATAGGGTACATATAATATTCTTTCTTCTCGATCACCACCTTCATCTTGAAACACACCAACTACTCTCCAGCTATGATCACTTCCAAATATATATTCTCCAATAGATTCCTTTCCATCAAATAAATCTTGTTCTACCAATCGACCAATTACAATATGTTTTTTATTATTTGTTATATCTGCTTCATTAAGATACCTTCCTTTCATTATTATAGTAACCTCTGCTTCTTTGTGTCCAGGAGACACTGCTCTCACTTCGTAGCTATTAGATTTTTCTTTATATTTAATTTGATTAAATCTAGTATTACGCACCACTATGTCTTCGACTTCTGATTTAAATCTCTTTTTAATTTCATTTATATCTTGATTTGAAAATTCAATTCTTCTATTTGACGCATAACCTCTATAGGGTAATGATGTTGAGCTAGGATATATTCTAATAGTATTTATTTGATCATCAGTAAAGAATTTAGCAAAACTATTTTGTAATCCATTACCAAATCCAAAGAGAACAATGAAGATAAAAATCCCCATTGCAACAGTAAATCCAGAAAGAAATGTTCTTAGTTTATTTTTTTGAATTGTATCAAAAATCTCTTTCCAGCTGTCTTTATTAAGAATCACTTATTTTATTTTAACATCTGTCATGATTACCCCATCTTTGAGTGTGATTATTCGATTACACATATTAGCAATTTCATGTTCATGGGTAACTACTAATATTGTTTTTCCCTCTTTATTTATTTTTTTAATTAAACTCATAACCTCATCTGAAGTCTGGGAATCTAATGCTCCAGTTGGTTCATCAGCTAGAAGAACTTTGGGTTGTGAAGCCAATGCTCTAGCTATTGCTATTCTTTGTTTTTGACCACCTGATAATTCACTAGGAAGATGTGTGGCCCACTCAGTCAAACCTACCTTGTTAAGGTATTCTAATGCAATTGATTGACGTTCTTTTCTTGATACTCCTTGATAGTATAGTGGTAGTGCTATATTTTCTAAAGCTGTTTTATAATTAATAAGATTAAATGATTGAAAAACAAAACCCAGAAATTGATTTCTATATTTAGCAGACTTGGTTTCATTTAGATCTTTGATGATTACATTATCTAAATGATATGAGCCCGAATCATAATTATCTAGCATACCAATAATATTTAACAATGTAGATTTTCCTGATCCAGAAGAACCCATTATAGCAACTAATTCTCCTTCATTAATTTTTAGATTGATACCCTTCAAAACATGTAAAGAGTTTTTACCTATTGCATAAGATTTGTTTAGCTCTTTTATTTCAATCATATTTTACAAACTTAGTGTATTTGTAACACGTTCTTTTATTTTTGAGTAGCTTTTTAAAAACACATCCTGCTTTATATGTAAAGTAGTATTAGTTTTTATCTACCCAATCACCATTTTCTTTGATTAAGTCAATTAATGCACCAACAGCTTCAATTTCATCAATATTCTTTTTTACAACATTTCTTTCTTTATATAGCGTGATTTTACCTGGCCTAGTTCCTACGTACCCATAATCTGCATCAGCCATTTCTCCGGGCCCATTTACAATACAGCCCATTATTCCAATCTTGATTCCTTTTAAATGATCAGTAACTTTCCGGATTTTGGCTGTGGTTTCTTGTAAGTCAAAAAGAGTTCTTCCACAA
>JABGXK010000180.1 GCA_018675825.1 Flavobacteriales bacterium
AATTATGAAAAATATAGAAACACCTCTTACTTATGGATTAGTAATATTAGCATTATTACTTTTATTTATTGGTGGAATGAATAATACATCTTCAGATAGCAATAAATGTGATGGAGACAATTTAAATAAAGAAGAAGTTTCTACAGAAGAAACATTTTTAAATGCAGAAACAATTATCATTGAAAATACATTAGATCAAGAAGGAGCTACTCTAGATACAATTATTATGGAACCAAGTAGTGAAGAGTAAAGTTATTTTACTTTTGTTTTAACAAACATCATCAAAATAAAAATAACTGATATAAAAGAAGCTAATCTTCCTATATAATCACCATATTGATTATAGAAAGTAATTTCCTTGCATAAGGAAATTGGTGATGCAATAGCTTTTTTTTCATCCCAATCTACCATTTCTTGCACTTCTCCTTTATATGTAATAAACCCAGATTGCCCAGTATTTGCACATCTAATAATCGATCTTTTTTGCTCAATAGCTCTTAATTTAGCATAGCTAAAATGCTGCTTATATCCCGAAGAATTACCCCACCACCCATCATTAGTTATTATACAGATAAGATCAAATATTTTTGATGTATTTAAATCTCCATATATAGATTCGTAACAGATTAGTGGCAGAATATTAGTTTTACTTGCATTAAAAGTATTTATATTATTATCACTACCTAAAGAACCACTGACACCACCTAGATCAATAGATAATGCTGAAATACTATTTAATATTGATGGAAAAGGAATCTTCTCTGCACCAGGAACTAATTTAGTTTTATGATAAATAAATACTTCACCCTCATTAGATAAAAATATTGCTGAATTATAGGCATCATACCAAAACTCCTCATGTTGATTCTTAATATGACGTGCAGTTGAACTTTTTTCAGAATCAGATTTCAATAGTTTATATGTTGTGGCACCAATAATAATACCAAGTTTTGGATAATCAGACTGAAGCCTTCTAAGTTCTTGAATACTATATGAAAATTCAATTTTTGATTCCCATAGTCTTCCCTCAACTAAACCAGTCTCAGGGCCAACTAAAAGTTCAGTATTACTATCTAATTTAGTTCTTGCTAATGCTATTAAATCACTTAATTGTGTATGATAAGGAATATTAAATTTTTCAGAATAAGAATCAATATTAGGTTGAACAATTACAGCATTAATATAATCTAATTTCTTATTATCAGATGAACTAGCTAAATACTGTGACAATAAAAAAGGAACCAAAGTAAATACAGACAATAGAATAGAGCTCTTAACTTTATTTTTATTATCAAGAACTTCGAATACTAAAATATTAATAATTAGAACCCAAAGTGTTCCTCCTAAAACTCCAGTATATTCATACCAATTTATTAAAAATAAAGATTCTGAGAAACAATTACCAATTGTCAGCCATGGCCAAGAAAGATCCCAATTTAAATGTAGATATTCCATAGATAACCAAAAAACTATAAAAGCAAGGTATCCTAATCTTTTTCCTAATATAGTATTAGCTTTAAAGAAAAGATACATAACAAAAGACATTAACAAAGAATTTATAAGAAATGCCATTATAGCTCCAAATAAAGTAGCATAATAAATCCAATAAGTAGTAGCCATATTAAATATAAAAAATGCTAAAAATGAGAGAGAGAAAAATAAAATATTTAAATATCTTGAAGGGAGATTACAGAAAAATAAAGATTTTTTAAGGTTTTTAGCAATAAAAAGAAGAGGAACAAAAGCCAAAAAAATCAAAAAAGAAAAACCATCTACAGGCCAAGCCATACTGAAAAGAAAAGCAGACAAAAAAGGAGAAAGAAAACACAGAATAAGATTTTTCATATTTTTTACAAATATTATCATATTTTTGCTTAAATGAATACTCTTAAAAGAAATATCCCAAATTTCATAACACTTTCTAATCTTTTTTGCGGGCTATTATCTATAATCTATGCTTTTAACAATCAACTGACTCTTGCGGCAATTTTCATTTTTTTAGGAATATTTTTAGATTTTTTTGATGGTTTTTTTGCAAGATTATTAAAAATAGAAAATAACTTTGGTTTACAGTTAGATAGTATGGCTGATTTAATAACATCAGCAGTAGCTCCATCTATAATTTTATTTCAATTATTCTGCAACAATATCCCTAACCACTTTATTTTTAATATTTACCTACCTTTTCCTCCAATCGCTTTAACAGCATTAATAATACCACTTTTTGCTGCTATAAGATTATCAAAATTTAATATTAATATAAATCAAAAAGACTCTTTTATTGGACTTCCAACGCCAATGTTAGCATTATTTATTGCAGCAATACCATTTATTAAAGAATTAAATGAAAACACTATTTATAATAATGTTATTTTTTTATGTATAATATCAATATCATTGTCTTTATTAATGGTCAGTAAAATAAAGATGTTTTCATTAAAAATTCAATTTCAAAAAAAACAAATACATAAACTCAATATAATAAGATTAGTACTTGCAGGAACTTCATTATTATTATTGTTATTATTTAATTTTGCAGCAATACCATTTATTGTAGCTTTGTATATAACTTTATCAATCATTAATACTCTATAAATATGAAATTCAAAGCAGAAATTGATGTTATGCCACTAAAAGCTTTATTAGATCCTCAAGGAAAAGCTGTAAGTGCAAGTATGGGAAACGTTGGGCTCTCAGAAATTACAAATGTACGAATTGGAAAACATGTCACTTTAGAAATAGAATCCGAAAATTTAGAGAATGCCAATAAGAAAGTGGATACTGCTTGCAAGAAAATTCTGTGTAATCAAATTATGGAATCATATACCTTTACAATTAAAGAAGTCTAATTTTATTTTCTAAGCTCAAAATTGCTTCCTAAATACAATTTTCTTACCTGTTCATCAGAAGCCAACTCTTCAGAAGAGCCTTGTTTTAATATTGAACCCTCAAATAGCAAATAAGCCCTATCTATTATTGACAATGTATCATGAACATTATGGTCTGTAATTAATATCCCTATATTCTTTTTAACTAGTTTTTTAACTAGTTTTTTAATGTCTTCAACTGCAATAGGATCGACTCCTGCAAATGGCTCATCTAATAAAATAAATTTTGGTTCTGTAGCAAGAGCTCTAGCAATCTCAGTTCTTCTTCTTTCTCCTCCTGATAGCAAACCTCCAATATTCTTGCGTATATTAATTAGACCAAACTCTTCTAATAATTGCTCACATTTCTGGTTTTGCATCTTAATTGAGAATTTAGTCATTTCAAGAACAGATTTAATATTATCTTCAACACGGATTATTAGTGATAGCAACTTTTGGAAATGGTATTTATCAAATAAATTTAACATCTCCTAACGTATTACTATCTTCA
>JABGXK010000181.1 GCA_018675825.1 Flavobacteriales bacterium
AACATTATTAACATCTAAATCTGTTTTTGATATAGATGGAGCACAACCTGAAGCAATTTTTGTATATACAACAGTACTAATATTTGGGTTTGGAATATTTTCTTTTGCAAAAACACTAGTACAGACTAATGCCAATGTCAAAGAAATTATTTTCTTTGAGTTATTAATCATATATGCTATATTTTTCATATTACTAATTTCTTCTTTATTTAAAATTGAAAACTTAAACCAGCTCTTACCATTCTTGGTAAACTATAATTATTAGGATTATTTACTGCCAGTGAATAAAGATACCTAAATGCATCAGGACTATTTTGTGCATCAATAGAATTTTGAGCAGCTGAAGAAGATAGATAACCATCATCATCAGGGTTCCCAGTTGCTCTGTAAACACTAATTATATTTTTTGCATCCAATAAATTTTGGATCTGGACATAAACATTAACATTAGAACTTTTTTTATCAGACCATTTAATTTCAAATTCTTTATTAATTTTTGCACTTATTCTAAACTGCCAAGGAAGACGTGAACCATTTAAACTTCCTTGTAAAGTAGATCTATCATTAATTCCATCTGCAGCTTCTTGTGTTATGTTAGCTTGCTTACTATATGGTGTTCCAGAACCTGCTGAGAGAACCATATTAGCACCTGCATTTGCAAAGATATTCTTACCAAACCAAACTGGACCATCATAATCTTTTCCTGAACCATAATGATAATCAACAGAAGCAGAAAGTGCATGACGTTGATCAAATGCCAACGGAATCGTAGATCTTAGATTTGGTTGACCAGTGTTTACTAAACTTTGACCAGATGATGCGCTAGATCCTGTTCCATCAGCAAATTGCAAAGTATAATTAGCCGTCATACTTATATTATTTGTTCTTCTTAAATCAAAGTTGACAGACATTCCTTTTACTGTTCCAAAATCAATATTTCCATAAGATAAATACTGAGCTGGATAAGCTCCTAAAACATTAACTACTTGTATCATATCTCTTAATTCTTTGTAAAATACAGATATCTTTAATGCAGAACGCAATGACAACGTCTTGGCAAACCCTAATTCATAATCTACAGTTTTTTCTGACTTTAAATTAGGATTATTTAATAATGCTCCTACTCTATCAGCCATAAATAAATAATCTACTGGCTCTAATCTATTAGATTGTGGTGGACGTTGAGTTAAGACATCATAGTGAGCGAAGAATTGAGCTTCATCAGAAATAGGAAAAGAAAAAGCAATTCTTGGCATAAATATTGTCTCTGGAGTGTAATCTTCAAAAGCATTATCAACATTAACTTCACCTTTTAATGCAGCTTCAGGATCCTGAAGATATGGTTGAATTTGTCCTCCAGCTTCTTCTGCTAGTAAATTAGGATCAGAAATTTGAAGTCCCTGAGCATTATACCATGTATCATTATCTCTATAACCAACAATAGACGAAGGATTAGAAACATCATCTACATATACAACATAATCATCTCCTATTGTTGAAGGATGACCACTAGGAGCTAAATCATCCCAAAAAGTTCCTAAAGCATTTTGAGCTCCTTTAGTAAAAGATTGATGTAATAAGTATTTATCAGATAATATTTTTTGATTTGCATCATATCTATCTATTCTTAGTCCAATATTAAAAATCAAATCTTCTATTGCAAACTTATCTTGAATATATCCTGCTGTATAAATAGGATTAAAAGATGCTACTTCTCTTGTATAATTATCATATATATCTTTCTTCTCAAAGAAGTCTTTAAGAGTTGGGTTACTATTTAACTTGTTTCCAAATATATCATATCCATAATAATACACTAAACTTGAACCACTATTTAAAAGCTCATCTTGACTAAACATGTCAATACTAAATTGATTCGGTAGTAAAGAATCAATATCAATAAAAAGTGTTGAAGTAGCGTCTAATCCTAAAGATTCTCTTAATGATCTATCGAACCATGATTGTTCATCTGCTACATATAGTCTGCCAAAATTAACTGTATCTTGATAAACTCCAGTTAAAGGATCAATTACAGGATTTGGCTTACTTAAATCTCTTTGTAAAATATGTTTATTAGTTTGCTGTCTCATTAATCCCCACATTCCCATTGGACCCATACCCCAGTAAGAATCATCTCTTTGTTCAAATTCAAAACCAAAAGAAAACTCATGATTTTTAATGTCAGCAGATCCAGAAGCTTTAAATGTAGTTTGAGTATTTTCCTGTTTAGCTGCTGTTGTATACATAGTCCCATGATTACCATATAGAGAATACACTGAAGCGGGTAAATTTCCATTTCGTAGGCCTTGACCTTTTAAATCAGCTGCAGTTCTAATAACTCCATCATTTTGAGTACCTACAAATGATGTTAAACCATAATCACTAAACATCGTATAATAAGCATTAGTATAATTTGATAAATCAGTATTTGTAAATTGATTTTCTGTAAAAGTATACAGAGTATCACCCCAACCTTGATGAATTTGACCTGTGTAAATTATACCTGTTGTAGAATCAATAGCAGCAGAAGATCCATAAATTTTTTGCGTATAAGTGTTAAATTCCCCAACATATCCATATTTAAATAAATCAAATTGATGATCAGCATCAGTAAAAGTATATTGATTATTTGTATAATCACCTTGTATAGTAAAGAAGGCGTTTTTAATTGTTGCCGCACTATTCTCTTCATTAGATTCTTCGGATCCAAATTTTTGAGTTAACTTTCCAAATAATCTATATGTAGTTTGAGATGACTCTCTATTATTTGCTGAAGAAAACATAGAGCGCCATCCAGAAAAATCTCTACTAGTTCTAGAATAAAACGTTCCACCTAAAGAAAGAAAAGTATTATTAGAAGGTTTAAAATCTATTTTTCCAGAAACATTAAATCGTTTTTCATTAGAATTCACTCTTGCTTGAACATTTTCAAAATCATCAGAAGTTAAAAAATCTGATGTACTTAAAAACCCAGCAGCTGAATTAGGAGCAATTTTAAAAGGATTATTTTGTAATTTCTTGAGAACATCATCTTTCACTTTCCACCTTCCTATTGCTGAAGGGTCTGTATCGTCTACATCTCTAAATTCTCCAGAAATAAAATAACCAAGAATGGAGCTACCTTTAGTTCCATCAGAATTCCTTTTTCTTAATATAGGTCCAGATAGGCCAAAACCTAATAAATTATAATTATACTTATCAAATAAAGAGGATGATTCCAACTCTATTCCACCCACAAACTTATTAGAAGGGCCTTTCGTTGTTACTGCAATAATTCCACCAGTTGCATCACCATATTGAGCAGGAAGACCTCCTGTTACAACTGTAATCTGTTCTATTCCAGAAGTAGGAACTCCAAGCGCTCCTCTAACCTTAATACCATCAACATAGTACGCAGTGGCATTTTCTCTGGATCCACGCATATTAACAGCATCTCCCTCATCTTTTTGATATATACCAGCAGTAGTAGAAGCTACTGAAGCTACACTTCTTGTTGGTAAGGCAACAATTTCTTCAGCAGTTTTTGTTTCTCCAGATAAATTATCTTGATCTAATAAAGGTTTTTTATACTCAATAATTTTTATTTCACCAAGAGCCACACCTTCTTGAAGTTTAACGTCTTGAAAAGTTATTTTATTTGCCGAGATAATAACTCCGGTTATTTCTATTGTTTGATAACCTACAAAAGTAGCTTTTACTGAGTAGCTTCCAGGCTCAATAGGTTTGATTGTATATTTACCATCAAAATCAGTTGTTGTACCTGCGTATTGACTTCCTCCTTTTTCAATAATAATATTAGCAAAAGGAATTGGCTCGCCACTCATCACATCACTTATCACCCCTTTCAGTGTTCCGGTTTGGGCAAAAGCCAAAGAAGTAAAACAAACTAATGCAACAATTGAATAAATTTTTCTCAACATAATATAATGTTTCGTTTAAATGTAATTTTAATAAATTCTAAAGTCTGTAAATATATTAAAAAAACCTTAAAAAAAATTAAATAAAATCCATTTCTTTTTCTTAAAATTGCACTAATGAACAAATACAAAATAATACTCATATTCTCCATTATTCTGATCTCATGTAACGATAGTAATGATTACATTAAAAATGTTTATGTAGATATTGATATTGATCTTAGTCTTCCTGAATTTAGTAATATTAATACAGTTGGAAATGTTATTTTTATTGAAGGGGGAAATAAAGGAATTATCATATATCATTATGCTAATTTTGAGTATAAAATATATGATAGAAATTGTAGTTATGAGCCTTCATTACAATGCTCATATATAGACTCTATCCAATCTTCTATTGCGCTATGCGGATGTTGTTCTTCGGTATTTTTACTGGATCAAGATGGCGTAGCAGCTAATAGCCCTGCATTACTTCCTCTTAAACAATATAACTATACATTAAATAATAGCTTACTTCATGTATTTAACTAATACCTATAATATTCTGGTTTATATGGCCCTTCAACTTTAACCCCAATATAATCAGCCTGATCTTTACGTAATTCCTCTAACTCTACACCAATTTTCGCAAGATGTAAACGAGCAACCTTTTCATCAAGATGTTTTGGTAACATATATACCTTATTTTCGTATTTTTCGGTATTTTGCCAAAGTTCTAATTGAGCTAAAACTTGATTAGTAAATGAATTTGACATCACAAATGAAGGATGTCCAGTTGCACAACCAAGATTAACTAACCTACCTTCAGCTAATAAAATAACATCTTTATTATTAACAGTATAAATATCAACTTGAGGTTTAATAGTATTTTTAGTGTGACCCCAATTATCATTTAGCCATGCGACATCAATTTCATTGTCAAAATGACCAATATTACAAACAATAACCTTATCTTTCATAGCCTCAAAATGATGCCCCTGTATAATATCTTTATTTCCAGTAGTAGTAACAACAATATCTACATCTCCAACAACATTCTCCATTCTTTTTACAGCAAACCCATCCATAGCAGCTTGAAGCGCGCAAATAGGATCAATTTCAGTAACAATTACTCTAGCTCCAGCCCCTCTTAATGAAGCTGCAGACCCTTTCCCTACATCACCATAACCAGCTACAACAGCAACTTTACCAGCCATCATAATATCAGTTGCTCTACGGATAGCATCAACTAATGATTCCTTACACCCATATTTATTATCAAACTTAGACTTAGTAACAGAATCGTTAATATTAATTGCTGGAAGTGTTAAGGTCCCGTTCTCCATTCTCTCATATAGTCTATGAACACCAGTTGTTGTCTCTTCAGATAAACCTTTTATTTCATCACAAAGTTTAGGGAACCTATCTAAAACCATATTTGTAAGATCCCCACCATCATCAAGAATCATATTTAAAGGCTTTTTATCACTAAATGCATTTAGTGTCTGTTCAATACACCAATCAAACTCCTCTTCATTCATTCCTTTCCAAGCAAATACAGGTATACCAACAGCAGCAATAGCGGCTGCGGCCTGATCTTGTGTTGAAAAAATATTACATGAAGACCAACTAACCTCTGCTCCTAAATGAACTAATGTCTCAATTAAAACCGCAGTTTGAATTGTCATATGAAGACAACCAGCAATTCTTGCTCCTTCTAATGGTCTTGAATCTCCAAACTCTTCTCTAATTGACATCAAGCCTGGCATCTCAGACTCAGCTAAAACAATTTCTTTTCTTCCCCATTCGGCAAGACTAATATCTTTTACTTTGTAATTCATGATTATGTTGTTAAAATTTGGATGGCAAATATACTAATATTATTACATTTGTTTTATGAGTTTATTATTTTTAAAAAAAGACGGAGAATCAACAATTGCAGTTTGGAAAATTACAGAATCATTTGAAAATTTAAATACTAAACTATACCAAAATGAGATCAATAAATTTAAAAGTAATAAACGAAAATTAGAATATATATGCACTAGACTATTACTAAATGTAATTGATAAAAAATTAAAAATTAGTTATAATAAATATGGAGCTCCAATACTTAACAATAATAAATATATTTCTATTTCACACACTAAAAAATTAATTGCTATTGTAATAAATAAAAATAAAGTAGGAGCTGATGTAGAGTTGATTTCACAAAAAATATTAAAAATTAAATCTCGATTTATCTCAAATAATGATAACGTTTCTTCAAACACAGAAAATCTCACATTAGCTTGGAGCGCTAAGGAATGTATTTTTAAATGGCATCAAAAAGGAAATATTAATTTTAAAGAAGACATTCAAATTAATAAAATCATTAAAGATCCAAATTTTGAAATTTATACTAAATTTCAAAATCAAGAACTAATTTTAAATTATGAAGAAATAAATAATCACTTTTTAGTGTATTTTTGCAAATAGAAAAATCCAAATGAGTATCTACCAACATATAACTTCGAGTAAAAAAAATAATTCAAAATTATTTGCTATTCTAATTGATCCTGACAAGCAAGACAACAATCAATTAACTGAAATTATTAAAAAAGCAAATGACGCAAAGGTGGACTTATTCTTTGTTGGGGGAAGTTTACTAATAGATGATAGGCTTGATCAATGCATTAAAACTATTAAAGAAAATAGTGAAATTCCGTTACTTTTATTTCCTGGAAATGCTATGCAAGTAAGCAATAAAGCTGATGGGATTTTATTTCTTTCATTAATTTCTGGAAGAAATCCTCATATGCTAATTGGGCAGCAAGTAATTAGCGCGCCAATTCTTAAAAAAACTACTCTAGAAATTATTTCAACTGGCTATATGCTAGTTGATAGCGGAGAAGCAACAGCAGTATCATATATGAGTAACACAACGCCTATTCCTTATAGCAAAGACAATATAGCGGCTGCTACTGCAATTGCTGGAGAGATGCTAGGCCTGAAAATACTTTTTCTTGATGGAGGAAGTGGAGCTAAAAAAGCTATCTCTACTAAAATGATAAAAGCAGTTAGTAATCAAATAAACATCCCTCTCATTACTGGTGGTGGTATTACAACCGCAACAAAAGCCATTGAAAATTGTGAAGCTGGTGCTGATATCATTGTGGTTGGAAATGCGATTGAAAAAGAAAATGGATTGATTAGCCAAATTGCTGAAGCAATTCATAATTTCTAAATATTGTATATTTCATAATTAAATTTAACTTCTAAATTATGGATGAATTTTTTAATTCAATAATCAACGAATTTAATTGGAGTCTTTTTGAAATACTCGCTGTTTTATTCAGTATTATTTATGTTACTCTTGCAGCTAAAGAAAGTATTTGGTGCTGGGCAGCTGCTTTAATTAGTGTAAGTATATATATTTATATATGCTTTCAAGCACAATTGTATGCCGAAACAGGATTACAAGTTTTTTATTTTATAATGGCTATATATGGATATTTCTCATGGAGCAAGAGTAATAGCTTATTAAAAATTAATGAATTAGCTATTAGACACCATATCTTAATAATGATTTTAGGATCGCTACTAACATTCCTTCTTGGATTTTACCTTTCGACATATACAGATACTCAACTTCCTATTGTAGATTCATTTACTACAGTTTTTAGCATTATAGCGACATATATGGTAGTAAAAAAAATACTCTCCAATTGGCTATATTTTATAATAATAGATACTGTTTCAATTTACTTATACTTTAGTAGGGATCTTCATTTGACCGCATTGCTCTTTAGTGTATATACCATAATTGCTATAATAGGATACTGGAAATGGAGCCAATTTATTACTGAAAATGAATAAAATTATTATCACAGGCCCTGAATCTAGTGGGAAAACTACTTTAAGTAATGATCTAAAAAAATATTTCAACACAAATTTAGTAACAGAGTATGCTAGAGAATATATTGATAAATTAAATTCAAAATACAATTATGAAGATTTATTAAAAATTGCTAAACAGCAATTAAAAAACGAGAACAAAACCCAATTAACAACGCCTCTTATTTGTGATACTGATTTAATAACAATAAAAATTTGGTCAGAATACAAATACTCTAAATGCGACACATGGATATTACAACATATTAAAAAGCAAAAAAATGAAAGTCGCTTTTATCTGCTCTGCAAACCTGACTTAGAATGGAAATATGATCCGCAAAGAGAAAATCAATTTGATAGAAAAGCAGTTTTTGACATATATATAGATGAATTAGAAGCTTTGAATCATCAATACTTTGTAATTAATAGTCACGATAGACTAAACAAAGCTATTAAAGCACTAAAAAAAATTATTTAATTCTACTTAAATAAATACATTTATTATTTTTGCAGTATCTTTAAAGGGGGTGCCTTAAATATACAGGCTGAGATCATACCCATTGAACCTGACTAGGTAATTCTAGTAAGGAAAATGAGTTAGAAAAAATTACTATACTATACCCTTTTAGTATAATAAGATAAAAATCTTAAGAATGATTAAAAAACTAATTATAATTTTAATATTAATATTTGCTCATACTATACTTTATGGTCAGCAATCAGATTCAATTCAACTAAAAAGAACTCTTGAAGAAGTAAACATAAACGCAATAAGAGCAAATGCAAAAACTCCAATTGCATATACAAACTTATCTAAATCTGAAATTGAAAAATCTAATTTTGGGCAAGACCTCCCTATTTTAATCTCTTTAACCCCTTCAGTTGTGACTTCTTCAGATGCGGGTGCTGGAGTTGGATACACTGGACTAAGAATTAGAGGAACAGATCCTTCTAGAATAAATGTAACAATTAACGGAATTCCTTTAAATGATTCCGAAAGTCAAGGGGTGTGGTGGGTTAATATGCCTGATTTTGCATCATCATTAGATAATATTCAAATCCAAAGAGGAGTTGGGACTTCTACAAATGGAGCTGGTGCATTTGGAGCAAGTATTAATTTAAAAACTATGGGATTAAATAAAAAAGCATATACAATTATAAATAATAGCTTAGGCTCATATAATACAATGAAAAATAATATTGAATTTGGCTCTGGACTTATTAGTGATAAATTTACTTTTGACGCTAGATTATCACAAATCTCATCTGATGGCTACATAGATAGAGCTTCTTCAGAACTCAACTCCTTTTATATTCAAGGATCTTACTATTCAAAAGAATCAGTGCTAAAAGCAATTATATTTTCTGGGCATGAAAGAACATATCAGGCATGGAATGGAGTTCCATTAAGATATTTAGATACCAATAGAACTTTTAATAGCTATACATATGAAAATGAAGTAGATAATTACAACCAGACTCATTATCAGCTTCATTATAATAAACAAATAAATAGCAGTACTTACATGAATATTGCAGGGCACTTTACACACGGAGAAGGGTATTATGAACAAGAAAAATTAGGGGAAAATCTTGCAGATTATAATCTGTCAAATATAGTTATAGGTATAGATACTATTACCTCAACTGATTTGATAAGAAGAAAATGGTTAAATAATGATTTTGGAGGCCTAACTTATTCACTAAATCATTATAAAGAAAATCTAAACTTAATATTAGGAGGTGCTTATAATGAATACAGCGGTCAGCATTATGGAAATATCATATGGTCTGAATACGCAAGTAACGGAAATTACAACCATCAATATTATAAAAATATTGCATCTAAATATGACAACAACATGTTTATTAAGACAAACTACCAAGCATCAAGTGCAACTTTAGTTTTTATTGATTTACAATTAAGAAATATTGAATATAAGTTTAATGGAAGTGATGTTAACGGTAATGTTGGAGAACAATCAATAAACTTGGAATTTTTCAATCCAAAATTTGGTTTAACTCATAAGATTAATGACAAAAAATTATTTTATGTATCTTATGCAGTAGCTAATAAAGAGCCAAATAGAAGTGATTATGTAGAGAGTAGCCCAAACTCTAGACCATTTCATGAAACACTATATGATACTGAAATCGGATTTAAATACAACTCTAAAAACCTGATTTTTAATACCAATATATATCTTATGGAATATGATAATCAATTAATTAAAACAGGTGAAATAAATGATGTTGGGTATGCTACCAGCAAAAATGTTAAGAAATCTTATAGAAGAGGAATAGAAGTTGAAGGGAGCTGCTTATTAACACAAAAACTAAGATGGTCAGCAAACCTAACATTAAGTAAAAATAAGCTTGATACTATGACTCAGTTTATTGACAATTGGGATACAGGAATTCAAGAAGCTGTAAGACATGAAGATACTGACCTTGCATTTTCTCCTAATATAATTTGGTCCTCACAATTATCATATGCAATTAACAATAATACATCAATGAATTTTGTGTCTAAATATGTTGGAGAACAGTATATTGACAATACCTCTTCTGATGACAGGCAACTTGATGATTATTTAATAAACAATCTACAAATTGATTATAATTTAAATAGCAAAATTTTTAATACAGCAAAAGTAAGCATACTAATAAATAATATTTTTGACAATGAATATGTAAGTAATGCATGGTTATATAGATTTATTTCAGAAGGTTTTGATCCAAGAGACAGTGATCACTATGTTACTAAAGATTCCGATTCTAGATATAATATGGCGGGATACTTTCCACAAGCAACAAGAAACTACCTTTTTGGATTAACATTAGGCTTTTAGAGCTTAATCCTCAGCTTTATTAATTATGGAGCTGAGTTTTTTTCTTACTTTTGTAAATAATAATAAAAAACATAATGGAATACAATACAGAAAGAAATCATTTAATTATTCCAGAATACGGTAGACACGTACAAAAGATGGTTGAACATGCTACTCAGATAGCTGATAAAGCTGAAAGGAATAAGTGTGTTAATTCAATAATAGATTTTATGGGTCAAATGAATCCTCATCTTAGAGATGTGAAAGAATTTACTCATAAACTATGGGATCATTTATTCATAATGTCTAAGTTTGAAATAGATGCAGAATCACCATATCCAATTCCTGAGATTGAAAAACTTAAGGAAAAACCTGCAAAAATGCCATACCCTAAAAATAAAATTCGATTCCCTTTTTATGGAGCTGCTCTAGAAAATATGATTCGATTTTCAGTAGCTATGGATGAAGGTCGCCAAAAAGAAATCATGACAGGAATGATTGCAAATCATATGAAAAAATCTTATCTTTTATTTAACAAACATTCTGTTAGTAACGACACTATTAAACTTCACCTTTATCAACTTTCAGAAAATAAGCTAAAACTTGCTGATGATTTTGAATTTATTAGATCTCAAAGT
>JABGXK010000182.1 GCA_018675825.1 Flavobacteriales bacterium
CTCCATGATCAGAAAAGTTAGCCTCACCGATACAATAACATCCAGGTATAGTTGTCATAAGATTATAGTCTACCCAAACCCCTCCCATGGTATAATGAACAGCGGGGTAAATCATCATGGGTGTTTTGTATGGGTTTTCTGCAACAATTTTTTCATACATCTGAAATAAATTACCATACTTTTGTTTAACAACCTCCTCTCCAAGTTCAAGAACTTTACTCTTGGCTGGATCTTTAATTCCTAAAATAAGTGCTTTTTCATTCCCATATCGCTGAATTGCGGTTGAAAAATCAAGATAGACTGCTTCTCCACTAAAATTAACTCCATAACCAGCATCACAACGCTCTTTTGCTGCTCTGGAAGCTACATCTCTTGGAACTAGGTTTCCAAAAGCTGGATATCTTCTTTCCAAGTAATAATCTCTATCTTCTTCTTTTATAGCTGTTGGTTTGAGTTGTTTTTGACGTATTAATTCAGCATCTTTTAAATTTTTGGGAATCCAAATTCTACCGTCATTTCGAAGTGATTCAGACATTAATGTTAATTTGGATTGATTTTCACCGGATCTTGGAATACAAGTTGGATGTATTTGAGTATAGCATGGATTAGCAAAAAAAGCTCCATTTCTATGAATTTTCCATGCTGCAGTAGCGTTTGAACCCATAGCATTAGTTGATAAAAAGAAAACATTACTATACCCACCACTTGCAATAACAACTGCATGTGCCGAGTGTCTTTCAAGCTCACCTGTTATTAAATTTCTTGCAATAATTCCACGAGCCTTACCATCAATCTTTACGAGCTCCACCATTTCGTGCCTGTTATACATTGATATCTTTCCTTTAGCTATCTGACGATTCATAGCTGAATACGCTCCAAGCAAAAGCTGTTGACCGGTTTGTCCTCTAGCATAGAATGTTCTTGATACTAATACCCCTCCAAAAGATCTATTGTCAAGTAACCCCCCATAATCCCGTGCAAAAGGGACCCCTTGAGCAACACATTGATCTATTATATTTACAGAAACTTCAGCTAATCTATAGACATTTGCCTCTCTAGCCCTGTAATCACCCCCTTTAACTGTATCGTAAAAAAGTCTGTATATAGAGTCTCCATCATTCTGATAATTTTTTGCAGCATTAATCCCTCCTTGAGCTGCAATTGAGTGAGCTCTTCTAGGAGAATCTTGATAACAAAACGACTTAACATTATAGCCCATTTCAGCAAGTGAGGCTGACGCCGAACCCCCAGCAAGACCAGTTCCTACAACAATAACATCTATATTTCTTTTATTAGCAGGGCCAACAACATTAATCTTATTTTTATGATTTGTCCATTTATCCTTTATTGAGCCTTCTGGTATTTTTGAATCTAAAATCATTTACTTAAAAGGATATTGATTAATAAAATGAACAATCGCAATTGCAGAAAAACCAAGAGTAATAAATATACTATATAGAGTGCCTGCAATTTTTATTGTGTTATTATACTTTTTGTGATTTGCACCTACAGATTGAAATGCCGATTTAAAACCATGATTCAAGTGAAATCCTAAAAGAATAAAGGAAACAACATAAAAACCTGTATATATAGGATCAGAAAATAATTTAACAACTAAATCATAATCAGTATCTCCTTCGGGTAATCCTATGAATTTTAATTCATAAAAGTAATCTCGTAAATGCAACACTAAAAAAACTAAAACTAAGCCTCCAGAAATTATCATTGATCTTGATGAGAGATCAGCATTTTTACTAGCTTGATTAAATGCGTAACTATGTGGTCTAGCTCTTTTATTTCTAATTGTTAAATTGATACCCATCCAGATATGTAAAATAAAGCCTAAAGCTAAAATATACTGCATTATATATATTATGGGGTTTGTAGCCATAAAATGAGCAGCTTCATTAAATAAATCTGGAGAAGCTGATAACGTAAATGAATTAATTACCAAATGAGTTATTAGAAAAATAATTAAAAAGAGGCCTGATAAGGCCATAATAAATTTTCTAACGATAGATGATAATCTCATATACATGATAACTATTGTGCCACAAAGGTATAACTCATATCTCACAAAAACAACATTGTCGAGTAATTCAGAATGATTATATATAAAACTACTATTTTAATATCTTTGCCAAAACAACATAGTCATGAAATACAATACGCTAGATTATAATTTATTTATTCAAAACAGAAATCTGTTTTCAAGAAAACTAGAAAATAACTCAATTGCGATCTTTAATTCTAATGATGTTATGCCAACTAATTCAGATGGCAATATGCCCTTTAAACAAAATAGCGACCTTTTCTGGTTAACAGGCGTTGATCAAGAAGAGAGTGTTTTGATAATAACAAAACATAATAACACTGTTGTAGAGGAGTTATTGTTTTTAAAAGAAACTAATGAACATATTGCGATTTGGGAAGGAGCTAAACTCACAAAAGAAAAAGCGTTTCAAAATTCAGGCATTAAAAAAGTGTATTGGCTTTCCGAAATGGAGGAAATAATTGAGCGTAAAATTACAGATTGTAAAAATTTATATCTAAATAAAAATACACATAGCCGATCAACCTCAAAAGTTCAAACTCGTGATGATAGATATAGAGAGTATATAGCTACTAAATTTCCAAATAAGATAATAAAAGAAGTGGCTCCTATTATGCATGAGTTAAGATTTATAAAGTCTGATATAGAGTTAGAATTAATTCAGCATGCATGTGATATTACAGAAAAGGGATTAAGAAGAATTCTTCCACTAATTAAGCCTGGAATAATGGAGTATGAGATTGAAGCAGAGTTGATGCATGAATTTCTCTCAAATAGATCAGCTGGATTTGCATATCAACCAATAATTGGTGCCGGAATAGATTCGTGTGTTTTACATTATATTGATAATAATAAAAAGTGTTTAGACGGAGATATCTTATTAATGGATTTTGGGGCTGAATACGCAAACTACGCATCTGACCTTACAAGAACAGTTCCGGTTAATGGTAGGTTTTCATCAAGGCAAAGCGATGTTTATAATGCTGTTCTACGCGTAATGAAAGAGGCAACTAACATGTTGCGACCTGGAACTGATCACAAACAAATGCAGCAGGAAGTCATTAAACTTATGCAAGAAGAACTAATTAATCTTGGTTTATTTGATATGCATGACGTTAAGAATCAAGATCCAAAACACCCATTGTATAAAAAATATTTTATGCACGGAACATCTCATTCTTTAGGCTTAGATGTTCATGATGTTGGAGACACAAGTACACCTATGAAATCTGGCATGGTTTTTACATGTGAACCGGGAATATATATTCAAGAAGAAGGGCTTGGGATTAGATTAGAAAACGATATTCTAGTTACTGATGGCAATCCACATGACCTGATGAGAAATATCCCTGTAGAACTTGATGAAATAGAAACCTTAATGCATAACTAAATGCAGATGAAAAAACTAGCAATTTTGTTTTTTGTTATACCTTATATAGGATTTGGGCAAATTAATTTTTCAAGTCAAAATTCATTTGATATTATTACATGGAATTTAGAGTGGTTTCCAAAACAAGGAGCAATTACTGTTGATTCAGTTAAAGAAATTGTTGAAATTATTAACGCAGAAATAATTGCTTTACAAGAGATCAATAATGTTTCTGATTTTAATCAACTGGTAAATAAGTTAGGTGATTATGATGGATATTCTACTAATTCATCAAATCTTAATTTAGCCTACCTATATAAGAAAACTCTAAATGTCGATTCAATTTATACGATTTTAAATTTAGAGAACTACGTTTTTGCAGGAAGACCCCCTCTTGTTATGGAAATAAAATATGAAGATGAAGATTACGTTATAATAAATAATCACTTTAAATGTTGTGGAGATGGAATTCTAGATTTTAGTGATAATAATGATGAGGAATATAGGCGTTTTACTGCAATAAGCTTGATGAAAGCTTTTGTAGATTCTAATTATTCAAATAAAAATGTCCTTATTCTTGGAGATTTAAATGATTTAATTGAAGAAAATTATACTAATAATATATTTACACTAATAATTAATGATAGCACGAACTACTTAATTGCTGATAAACATATCCCATTTCAAAATACTGTAGATTGGTCTTACCCAACTTGGCCGTCACATTTAGACCATATTATTATAAATCATAACCTTTTTGATAATCTAGTTAATATTTATCAGGACGTGAAAACTATTAGGATCGATAGCTATTTAGGTAGTTTCCAAACTTATGATAACATGATCTCAGATCATTTACCAGTAGGGATTAACCTTTTTTCTAATACAACAATAATTAATGAGAATAATATTAAACTAAAGAAAAAGAATACGTTTTTTAATCTATTGGGTCAATTATCCAATCCAAAAAGTAATACAGTATTTATAAAACTCTATAATGATGGAACAGTCGAGAAAAAAATTATTATTGAGTAATTAAACCTTTTATTAAAGTGGGCCTTAATGTACTCGAACTTATATTATTCTTTGGCAATATCCCATCCTTGAGCTTTAAGCGGATGCAAACTTCCATCATTAGCTATAAGGTTATTTCCTTCTGAAACATCAGTAACATGACCTACTATAGTAAAATCAGGATCTTTCTTTAATTTATCATAGTCATTTTGAGTTATTGAAAACAACAATTCATAATCCTCACCTCCTGATAAAGCACAAGAAATTGGGTTTAAGTTAAATTCGGTAGCTAAATTCATTATTGAATAATCAATAGGTATTTTATCTTCGTAAAGACTAACTCCTATATTAGATGATTTTGAAATATGTAAAGCCTCTGAAGATAATCCATCAGAAATATCAATCATAGATGTAGGAATTATAGAAAGTTTGTCTAGTATTTTTAAATATTTAGTTGGAGCTTCTGGCTTTAGTTGTCGTCTAAGAGCATAGTCATGTCCAGAAAGATCGGGTTGAACATTAGGATTTTCTTTAAAAATTTCTTTTTCTCTTTTTAAAAGTTGTAAACCAAAATATGAAGCTCCTAAATCACCTGTTACTACAAGAAGATCATTTACTTTAGCTCCACTTCTATATGTTATCTTTTCAGTAGCAACTTCGCCCAAAACTGAAACACTAATTACTAATCCTGATAATGAAGAGGTTGTATCGCCACCAACCAAATCAACATGGTATTCCTTGCATGCTAGTTGAATTCCTAAATATAATTCATCTAACGCTTCTACGCTAAATCTATTAGAAACAGCGACACTCACAGTTACCTGGCTAGGTTTTCCGTTCATTGCACATATATCTGAGATATTAACAGCTATAGCCTTAAACCCTAAATGCTTTAAAGGAGTATAGGCAAGATCAAAATGAACTCCCTCAACTAGCATATCTGTACTTACTAATCTATAATTTGTATCTGCTTTTAAAACAGCACAATCATCTCCAATACCTTTAATTGTAGTTTTATTTTCACACTTAAAATCCTTGGTTAATCTTTCTATCAGTCCAAACTCACCTAATGATGAAATTGGGGTTGTGTTAATACTTTTATCATCTATTAAAGCCATAAGGCAAAGATACTCATTATATGTAATTCATTTTGTAAATTTGCAAAAGTATATGTAAAAATTCATAGATGATTAATATTAGTGATTCTGCTAGAGATAGGCTTCTTCATATAATGCAACAAGAAAAAGAGAAGAAAAACTTTGTTCGCGTAGGTGTTGAAAGTGGAGGATGCTCCGGCTTAAGTTATAAGCTAGATTTTGACGTTTGTAAAAATGATGATGATGAATTAATAAAAGATAATAAAATCCAGCTACTAATAAACAAAAAGAGTTTTCTTTACTTAGTTGGTACCACATTAGAATTCTCAGATGGATTAAATGGTAAGGGGTTTGTTTTTAATAATCCAAATGCAAATAGAACTTGTGGTTGCGGAGAAAGCTTTTCACTTTAATGTCCGAATTTAAATATGAAAAAAGAAGAATTGTCTGAAGACGAATTATTAGAAAAAGTAACCTCAACAGAATACAAATATGGGTTTACAACTAATATTGATTCTGACACAATACCTAAGGGACTGAGTGAAGATGTAGTACGTATTATTTCTAAGAAAAAAGAAGAGCCAAATTGGATGTTAGAATATCGATTAAAAGCATACCGTACCTGGCTAGAAATGAAGGAACCAGATTGGGCAAACGTAAATTATCCAAAGCCTAATTATCAAGATATAATTTACTATTCTGCTCCAAAACAAAAAAAGAAATTAGATAGTCTTGATGACTTAGATCCAGAACTCAAAAAAACATTTGATAAACTAGGGATTTCATTAAATGAGCAAAAAAGACTTTCAGGAGTAGCTGTTGATATTGTGATGGATAGTGTATCTGTCGCTACTTCATTTAAATCAAAACTTGCTGATCTTGGAATCATCTTTTGTTCAATTTCAGAGGCAATAAAAGAGCATCCTGAATTAGTACAAAAATATTTAGGCACAGTTGTACCTGCTAGAGATAATTTTTTCTCTGCTCTTAATGCAGCTGTTTTTTCTGATGGATCCTTCTGCTATATTCCAAAAGGATCAAGATGCCCTATGGAGCTATCAACTTATTTTAGAATTAATGAGGCTGGCACAGGACAATTTGAAAGAACTCTACTAATTGCTGATGAAGGTAGTTATGTAAGTTATTTAGAAGGATGTACAGCCCCTCAAAGAGATGAAAATCAATTGCACGCTGCAGTAGTTGAGCTTATTGCCATGGATAATGCTGAAATAAAATATTCCACAGTTCAAACCTGGTATCCAGGTAATAAAGATGGTGTGGGTGGGGTATTCAACTTTGTAACAAAGAGAGGTATTTGTCATAAAAAAGCTAAAATCTCATGGACACAAGTTGAAACTGGTTCAGCTGTAACATGGAAATACCCTTCTTGTATTTTAAAAGGAGATCATTCTATTGGAGAATTCTTCTCAGTAGCCGTAACGAACAACCTTCAACAAGCTGACACAGGAACTAAAATGATTCACTTAGGAAAAAATTCAAAAAGCACAATTATTGCTAAAGGTATTTGTGCTGGTAAAAGTAATGGTAGTTATAGAGGTTTGGTCCAAATATCTAAAGGAGCTAAAAACTCCAGAAACTTCTCGCAGTGTGATTCTTTACTTATGGGTGACAGTTGCGGATCGCATACCTTTCCATATATTGAGGTCAAAAATAGTAGTTCCCAAGTTGAGCATGAAGCAACCACATCAAAAATAGGTGAAGATCAAATATTTTATTGTAATCAAAGAGGTATTGGAACAGAAGAAGCAATTGCGCTTATAGTTAATGGTTATTGTAAAGATGTGCTTAATCAATTACCAATGGAGTTTGCAGTAGAAGCACAAAAATTATTAGAAATTAGTCTAGAAGGAAGTGTTGGATAAATAATATTATATGTTAAAAATTGAAAATTTAAAAGCAGTAGTTGATGGAGTAGAAATACTCAAAGGAATAAATCTCTCTGTAAATAGTGGTGAGGTTCACGCAATAATGGGCCCAAATGGATCTGGAAAGAGCACTTTATCCTCTGTTATAGCTGGAGATGAAACTTATGAAGTGAGTTCGGGGTCTATTTTATTTGATGATGACGATTTATTAGATCTAGATCCAGATCAAAGAGCTCATAAAGGAGTGTTTCTTTCTTTTCAATATCCAGTAGAAATACCGGGTATCTCTGTGTCAAACTTTATTAAAGCAGCTATTACAGAAAAAAGAAAAGTCCTTGGACTTGACCCTATGCCTGCAAAGGACCTATTATGGAAAATGCGGGAAAAAATGGATCTACTTAATATGAAGCCTGGATATTTATCTCGAAATATGAATGAAGGGTTTTCTGGAGGAGAGAAAAAGAGAAATGAAATTTTTCAAATGGCAATGTTAGAGCCAAAGCTAGCAATACTAGATGAAACTGATTCTGGACTTGATATTGATGCTTTAAAAGTAGTCGCAAATGGGGTTAATAAACTTAAAAACAGTAATAATGCTACTATAGTAATTACGCATTATCAACGCCTTCTAGATTATATAGTTCCCGATTACGTACATGTTCTTCATAATGGAAGAATTATTAAATCAGGAGGAAAAGAACTAGCTCATCAATTAGAGGAAAAAGGATATGATTGGATAACTAAATTAGCTGATGAGAAATGGGGCTCTTAGAGAAAATTGAACAATATACAAATAGGGGCACTGACAAAGTATCTAACAAAACAGCTTATTCAAAGTTTATAGATTTAGGATTTCCCTCGCTAAAGAATGAAGAGTGGAAATACACTTCTTTAAAAAAAATTATAGCTAATAATTTTGAAATTGAAAATCAAGGTGAGGAAATTACTGATCAAGAAATCAAAAATAATAGTTTGGATTTAGATAATAAAGTAGTTTTTTTAAATGGGGAGCTTTACCAAAAACCCACTATATCTGGGGTGAAAATTGAAAAAAATATAGACCATTCCCCTAAATATAATGATGCTATTACAGCTTTAAATGCTGCTCTTGCTGAAAATGGATATAATATTACTGTTAGTGAAAATACAATTGTAGATAAGCCATTAGAAATCTTATTCTTAACAAAAAATAAATCAGAGAACCTTGCTCAATATAGAAATGAGATAATAGTAAAGAAAAACTCAAGTATTAAGATTATAGAACAAGTTAAGAATCTAAGCACTAATTTATGTTTTAGTAATATGTTTACTAATATTAATCTTGAGGAAAAAGCAATTATTGAATTTAACAAACTACAAAACAATAATGAATCTCAGATTATAGTAGATAATACAAATATTAATCAAGAAACAGGAAGTAATTCTACATTTAACACATTGTTATTTGGAGGAGCATTTACAAGAAATAATCTGAATTTTTCTCAAAACGGAGAAAGATGTGAGAGTAATATGAATGGAGTTGTAATTTTAGATAATTCAGAATTTGCAGATAATCATACATATATGGATCATTTAAAGGCGAATTGTGAAAGTAATGAATTATATAAAGGAATTTATTTAGGCAAATCAAAAGGAGTATTTAATGGTAAGATTATGGTTAGGCCAGATGCTCAAAAAATTAATGCCTTTCAAGCTAATAACAATTTGCTCTTGAGTGATGATTCATCAATAAATAGCAAGCCTCAATTAGAAATATATGCAGATGATGTTAAGTGTAGCCATGGCTGTACAATTGGACAATTAGATGAAGATGCTATTTTCTATATGAATACCAGGGGCATATCTAAGCAAGATGCAAAAGCTATTTTAACTTATGCCTTTGCTTCTGATGCTCTTAATAAAATTAGTATCCCTTATTTATATGATGTTGCTAAAGATTTAATCTCTAAAAAACTAAATGTTGATTTAAGCTTTTAAAGCATGAATAAAAAAAGCAATATAAGAGACCGTTTTCCATTACTAAATGTGACCGTAAATAGCAGTCCACTAATTTACTTTGACAATGCCGCTACAACTCAAAAGCCCAAAGAGGTAATTGATGAAATAACCAAATATTATGAAGAAGAGAATAGCAATATTCATAGAGGTGTTCACCACCTTAGTCAAATATCCACTGATAATTTTGAGAAGTGTAGGGATAAAGTTCAGCAGTTTCTTAATGCAGAATTTAGTCATGAAATTATTTTCACAAAAGGAACGACTGATTCAATTAATTTAGTTTCAACTTGTTTTCAAGATCAATTGCAAAAAGGAGATGA
>JABGXK010000021.1 GCA_018675825.1 Flavobacteriales bacterium
AGAAAATTTAATAAATCTATCCTTTAGTCAGGAAACATTAATTAATAAAACTCAAAAGACGAAAACAACAAGTTCAGAGTTTATTAAATTAGTGCAATCACAAAAAAAGTTATCTTTAGATAGTAAAATTATTGAAGATTCCTTATTCGCACTTAGTAAGCGTTCAGTTAAAATTCAAGCAAAAATCAATTCCGAAATAAGCTTAATTAAAGAAAATATGAAAGAAGCTTCTAAGAATCTTGAAAACAGGAAGGTTAATAAATCAGCTGAAAAACAACAATTTGTTATGACATCAACAAATAATCTTGCCTTACTTCTATCAGAGATTCTAAAAAACATGCAAATGGATTTAAGTACAATGCCTTCAAAGTGTAGCAAACCCAAAAATTGTAATAAACCTAAAAACTGCAAAAATCCTTCAATGTCTGAACTTAAAAAAGCTCAAAAGGAATTAAATAAAAGCATGAAAAAAGGAATGAATAAGGATGGTAAAAATAAAAAGAGTAGTCAAAAACTAATGGAGCTTGCAAAAAAACAAGGTCTTATTAAATCCGGACTAGAGTCTCTTGAAAAAGAAAATGGAAAATCTAATGATTCTAAAATAACAAATCAACTTAAAGAGCAGATGGAACAAAATGAATATGATATAATAAATAATAATATTTCTAACAAAACATTTGATAGATTGGATCAGATAATAGATAAGTTTCTTGATTTTGAAAAAGCAGAAAAAGAACAAGGAGAAGATGAGAAAAGAGAGTCAAATGAATGGATCTTAGAAAATGACGAAAAAACATCTAAATACAATAAGGTTTTTAAAAATAGAAAGTATCAATTAGAAATGCTAAACACAACACCTGTTAACCTAACTCCTTATTATAAAAAAGAGGTGAACAAATATTTTAACTCAATAATAAAAGAGAAAAATGATTAATTTCCAGATAAACTCAAATTATAAATTAAAAGAAAAGAGAAAGATAAAAACTTGGCTAATAGAAATCTGCATAGAAGAGGGTTATTCAATAGGGGTTTTGTCATATTTACTTGTCAATGATAAAGAAATGATTACATACAATAAGAAGTTCTTAAATCACCATACACTAACTGATGTTATAACATTTCAAAATAATGACAAGGAAATGATTAGTGGAGATATTATTATAAGTACGGAGAGAGTGTTAGATAATTCCAATAAATTCAACGTTGAATTTATTGAGGAGCTATATAGGGTTATGGCTCATGGTTTATTACATTTGCTCGGATATAATGACAAAAAAATGAGCGAAACAAAAAAAATAAGAGAGAAAGAAGACTACTACCTTAAAAAAATATTATAACAACTTGATTGTCAGTATTATAAGCGATTAAGTTTCATGTGAAACATTATGGGAATAGAAGAAAAATATGATGTAATTGTTGTGGGAGGTGGTCATGCTGGTTGTGAAGCTGCGCATAGTGCTGCTACGCTTGGGTCTAAGGTTCTTTTGGTATCTCAAAACCTAGAAACAATAGCAAGAATGTCTTGCAACCCGGCTATGGGTGGTATTGCAAAAGGGCAAATAGTAAGAGAAATAGATGCCTTAGGAGGGATGTCTGGAATAATTACAGATAAATCAACAATACAATTTAGAATGCTAAATAAGTCAAAGGGCCCAGCAATGTGGAGCCCTAGAGCGCAATGTGATAGAAAAAAATTTGAGAGAGAATGGAGAATAGCACTTGAAAAAAATGTAAATATTGACTTTTATCAAGATAGTGTGGATAGTGTGATTATAATGGATAGAAAGGCTGTTGGAGTAAAAACTAAAATGGGAGTTAGGATTGATAGCAAAAGTGTCATATTGTGTAATGGAACATTTCTAAACGGCCTAATACACCTTGGAGACAAAAACTATAAAGGAGGGAGGTCAGGAGAACCAGCAGCAGAAGGAATAACAAAACAACTTATTGAATTGGGCTTTACTCATGGAAGAATGAAAACAGGAACACCTCCAAGGCTAGACGGAAGAAGTATTGACTATTCCAAAACAGAAGAGCAATTTGGAGATAAAAATTATGATAGTTTTTCATTTTTAATAAAGAATAAATTAGAAAATCAAAAGAGTTGCTTTATAACATATACTTCAGAAGAAGTACATGAAATATTAAAAGAAGGATTTGAAAAATCACCAATGTTTAGTGGTAGGATAAAGGGGTTAGGACCCAGATATTGTCCATCAATAGAAGATAAAATAGTAAGATTTAAAGAAAAAAAAAGACATCAATTATTTATTGAGCCAGAAGGAAGGGAAACAATAGAAATCTATTTAAATGGATTTTCAACATCACTTCCTGAAAATATTCAAATTAAGGCACTTAGAAAAATAAAAGGCCTTGAAAAGGCTAAACTCTTTAGAGCAGGATATGCTATAGAATACGATTATTTTCCTCCAACTCAACTTAAAAACACATTAGAGACAAAGATAATAGAAAATTTATTTTTTTGTGGTCAAATAAACGGAACAACAGGGTATGAAGAAGCGGCCTGTCAGGGCTTAATAGCTGGAGTAAATGCCCATCAAAAAGTTAAAAAGAAAAAAGAATTTATCCTAACAAGATCTGACGCCTATATTGGCGTTCTTATAGATGACCTAATAACAAAAGGAACAGAAGAACCATACAGAATGTTTACTTCTAGAGCGGAATACAGATTATTACTAAGACAAGATAATGCAGATGTTAGATTAACTAAAAAGGGTTATGAACTAGGATTAGCATGTAAAAGTAGAATGCAAAATTTAAATCAAAAAATTAGGCAAACAGAAATTCTATCCAAGTTTTTAAATAAACAAAACATTGAGCCTACTATAATAAATAAAATTCTAGAAAAAAGAGGAAGCACAAAAGTTAATCAAAAGAAAAAATTATTTTCTTTCTTATCAAGACCTCATGTATCGTTTACCGATCTATTGGTTTCAGAAGAACTAACTAAATTTATTAAAAAAAATAATATAACAAAAGACGTAATCGAACAGGTTGAAATAACAATAAAATACGGCGGATACCTAAATAAAGAAGCAGAGTCTGCTAAAAAACTAAGCAAACTTGAAGGAATTCAAATTCCGGAAGATTTTGATTACAAAAAACTACACTCAATATCAACAGAAGGAAAAGAAAAGCTTAATGAAATAAAACCAATTTCTATAGGACAAGCTAGTAGAATTAGTGGAGTTTCCCCTTCAGATATAAATGTATTGTTAATATACATGGGAAGATGAAAAAGATAAAGCAATGCCCAATATGTAAGAGCAAAAAACAAAATACATTTTTAAAAAGCAGAGATTATAGTGTTTCTAAAAAAGATTTTACGATAGTAAAATGCATAGATTGTAAATTTTTATTTACAAACCCTCGACCAGAAGAGCGAGATATGGGTGATTACTATATAAGTGATAATTATATATCTCACACAAATAACAAAAAGGGTTTATTTAATTACTTATATCAAATAGTAAGAAAACATGCAATTGTAACAAAAACAAAACTCTTAATAAATACATCAGCTACAAGAAACCATTTAGATATTGGTTGTGGAACGGGTGAATTTATCAATTCTTGTGTAAAAAGAAACATAAACTGTATCGGAATAGAGCCTTCAAGAATTGCTAGAGAAAAAGCAATAAATAACTACAAACTAAATGTTAAAGCGGATACGGATTTAAATCAATTTAAGAATAATAGTTTTGACAGTGTAAGTATGTGGCATGTTTTAGAGCATATCTATGATATAAATAATACGATTTCATGTCTTAAAAATATAATAAGAGAAGAAGGAACCCTTATAGTTGCGGTCCCAAACCATAAAAGCCTCGACGCTAAAATATACAAGAAATATTGGGCTGCATGGGATTTACCTATTCATTTAAATCATTTTTCCCCTCTAACTATTAATAGACTCCTTAAAAATCATGGCTTTAAACTAGAAAAAAAAATAGGAATGAAATTTGATGCATTCTATGTTGCATTACTAAGCAATGAATATAAAAGCGGCAACAAACAATTTATTAAAGCGTTTACTATTGGAATTCTATCTAATTTAAGCGCAATTTTAGGATTTAGTCAATATTCAAGTACAATCTATATTTTTTCAAATAAAAAATAAGAATTTGAAAATTTGTAAATTTGCGTCAATATGAAGCGTGGTATAATTTCAATATTTATTTTATTTTCTATTAACTGTTACAGTCAGTGTGGTATTCCTCAGTCCATACTTAGCAATAATGTTTACTTTTTTAGCGCTAATTTAAACTGGAGTACTGTAACTGGTGTGCATCATTATAAGATAAGATATAAAGAAATAGCAGCAACTCCTTGGTCATATAAAAATAATATAGACTCTACTTTAGTCTCAAAGGTTTTAAATAATCTAGTAAGTCAAAGTGATTATATATGGCAAATCAGAAGTCACTGCGACACAACTAATACTGATTACTCTTCATGGTCAGCTGTAGATACTTTTAACACAACAACAATGTTGTGTCCAACGCCTAGTGGATTGATTACCAGTAATATAACATATATTTCAGCTTTAGCAAATTGGAATATACTCTCAGGAGTAGATAGGTTTAAAATACACTATAGAATACTCAACACAAACACATGGCAAAATTTAAGCTTAATAAGCGGAAATCTTAATAGCGCAAACATTCCAGTTCTACAACAAAACACTACATATGAATGGCAAATAATGGCATACCATGATTCAACGCTAAATATGTGTTCATTGTGGTCGGCTAGCGACACATTTACTACAAGTATTTTTGTTCCAGCTCCATTTAATCCAATTATAAACACAATTATTGGCAACAATCAATGTAATACCCCTTCTACCCTAACGATAGAGATTGATCAAGCTCAAAATGAACCTGATATTGGAACAAGTACAATTTCAACAGATGGTGGTTATTTTAATATATCATCTGTTTCAACTGGAGATTCAGTTGGTTATGCAATACTGAATTCAGCTACACAAAATGTTAATGCAGTATTAAGAGCTGGTTTAATTGCTGGACCTAACTATGCTATTATTAATTCATATGACACATCAAATAGTTTAATTGGTTTTTTTGCGATTGAAAATACGTCTACCGGAATAAGAGTAACAACCACTTCTCCAAATGACGGTAATAATTATACGGCTGGCTTTAATAGTGAAATAAACTTTACAAATCTATATGTTACTCCAAATTATTCGGGTGATCTAAATATTGTAATATTACTAGAATCAGAATTTAATGAACAAGTATACTTTAGTGATACCATAAATATCCAATGCTCTTCAACTATTGATGAAATAGTTAAAAACAAAAGAATTCATCAAATTTATGATCTTTTTGGTAGGAAAAGTAAACAAGAAAAAAACAAATTTCTTATATACCAATACAGAGATGGTAGAACTACCAAAAAAATTATACTAGACTAACATGATTTAAAGGGGTGAATAAAAAATCTAATTAGATAACAACTAAATATTGATGCTAAAATGTGACCCAGGAGGGATTCGAACCCCCAACCGTCAGAGCCGAAATCTGATATTCTATCCAGTTGAACTACTGAGCCATAAAATGCAAATCTAACAAAGGTATTCATATGGGCAATTTTTTTTAAAAAATAAGGTTAAATTATATGGAATTTGCACTATTATTGCTCTAGCTATGAAAGTTATATTACTCGTTTTATTACCACTGATAACCTTTACACAAGATGTTCCTATTGGATACTGGAAAGATTATCTGTCTTATAACGAGCCAAAAGAAGTAACAATAGCAAATGAAAGGGTTTATTGTGTAGCTTCGGGTGGGCTATTCTATTATAATACAAATGATAATAGTATAAATAGAGTTTCTAAAGTAAATGGATTATCAGATAATGAGGTTGAGAAAATTAAATTCAACAACTACAACAACACTCTAGTAATAACATACAAAAACTGCAATATAGATTTTCTAAAAGATGATGTTATAATTAATATATCTGATATTAAAAGAAAAGAAATTACTGGAAAGAAAAAAATCAATAATATAGATTTTGAAAATAATCTAGCTTATATATCGTGCACATTTGGAGTTGTAGTCTTAAATATGACAAAAAATGAAGTGAAAGACACTTACAAAATTGGGGATAATGCGCAATATGTAGAAATCAATCAAACAGAAATAACAGAAGATTTAATATATGTAGCAACTTCAGAAGGATTGTACAGTGCCTCAAAAAACAACCTTTTTTTATCTGACTATAATCAGTGGGAAAAGGAGACTCTTTTTAATAATGTGTTATTACAAGATGCTTCATTTTCAGGTATAACCAGTTTTAACAATACAGTTGTAGCAGTATTAGATAAAGAAACAGATTCTGTTTTAATCAAGCATAACACTTGGGAAAACACATTAAGTCTTGGTTTTAAAAGACCTAAATTATCTAAATCTGGTGAGTCTCTTGTTATTACAGACAGTAATCAGATAATTATTATAAGTACCAACCTTCAGCAAGTAAAAATTGAAACTGTCAACAACGCTTTTAATAGTGCGTCTAAATTAGAAAATGAAATATGGGTTGCTGATAAAAATCTTGGTCTTTTGAGATATCTAGATCAAGAAATTAAAGAAAGTATCACAGTAAATAGTCCAATCTCAAATGATATTTATAGCTTAGAGTATTATTTAAATAAACTTTTTATTTGTCACGGGGGTCATATAAACTTTAGTTTGAATAAGTTAAATAATGATGGAGCATCTGTTATGGAAAACTATAATTGGTACAACAAAGATTTTTTTGATCTAAATCGAGCACGAGATATAGTCTCTGTGGCAAGTTTCAACGGTAAAGAATTCTATGCTTCCTGGTATAACGGGATATCTGTAATGGAAGATGACGAGCATATAATAAAATATGGTTTTCAAAATACAAATGGAGTGCTAGATACAACATTCTACTCAAATAACAGAATTCAGATATCAGACATCAAATTTGATAACAATAATAATATGTGGGGGTTAAATTCACAAGTTGAGAGACCATTGTTTGTTAAAAAAGCTGATGATTCATGGTATTCATTTGGAATGAATCAAGATATCAATGGGCTTTATTTTGATGAATTGATAATTGATCAGGAAAACAAAAAATGGGGTGTAATTGTCAATGGAGGAATATTTGTTTATACTGATAATAATACAATAAGCAATTTTTCCGATGACTCATATAAAATTCTCAATACAAATATTGGTAATGGTAATCTACCATCACAAAATGTACTTGCAATTTCAGAAGATTTAGATGGGGAAATATGGATAGGAACAGATAAGGGTGTTGCTGTTTTTTATTATCCAGAACTTGTCTTTAGTGGTTACAACTTTGATGCTCAACAAATATTAATTCAAGAAGGTGATTATGGGCAATATCTATTGAGCACAGAGAAAATTAACTGTATTACTATTGATGGGGCAAATCGAAAATGGATTGGCACAGAAGCAGCTGGGTTATACCTACTTTCAGAGGATGGGATTGAGCAAATCCACCACTTTACAAAAACAAATAGTCCATTGTTTTCTGATAAAATAGTGGATATTACCATTAATAATCAAAATGGGGAGGTTTTTATTGGTACTGATAAAGGGTTAATTTCTTATAGATCTGATGCTACCAAAGGAGAAGAAAATCAAGGAACAACATATGTTTTCCCAAACCCTGTAAGGGAAAACTATAGAGGAAATATTGCCATTAATAAGTTGGTAAATAACGCTCAGGTAAAAATCACAGATATTAGTGGAAACCTAATCTTTCAGACAACAGCACAAGGGGGTCAAGCAAATTGGAATGGGCTAAACTTTAATAACCAAAGAGTTGGAACTGGAATATATCTAGTCTTTAGCACAGATGAGCAAGGTTTTGAGAAAATGACAAGTAAAATACTATTTATCAAGTAATGAATTATGATTGTAGAGCAATATCACTATTATATCATAAATATGGTGAGGGATCAGTTATTGCTAAAATATTTACTGAGGAACATGGATTGCAAGCCTTCAATATAAAAAAAGTTAGAGGGGGAAAATTCAAAAGCAAAATATCACTTCTAGAAAAACTTAGTTTAGTTAATATAAGTGCAAAAAAACAACCTAAAAAAACCATTCAATATTTAAATGAAATTAGCTTAGCATATCCACTTAATAATACAGAACTAAATAAAAAATTAATTAGGGTCTTTATGGCTGAAATTCTATCAAAAGTGCTAGCTGAAAACAATAAAAATTCAACTCTCTTTAAATTTATATGGAACTTAACAATAGAGCTTGATCACTCAAAAGAGATTGATAATAACTTTTGCCTTAAATATTTAATTGCTTTAACAAAATTTCTTGGTTTTTTTCCTTCTACTGAAAATTTTGAATACCCAATATTTAATCTAAGTACTTTAAATTTTACAAAAAAAGATGGGCCTAGCGAAATAGTAATTAAAGGAAGTAATCTAAAATATTTTAAGGCGTTAATAACAAAAAAGAATCTAGAAATCCCATATTTAAATAGACAGGAGTTACTTAAAAAGATATTCTTTTACTACAAATCCAATCATTATAATTTAGACAATGTAAAGTCACATATAGTAATAGAGGCACTAAGATAATATGAAAGCAATATATGTTTTAATTCTTCTTTTATCAAATACTATTTTATATAGTCAAACTATATATGTTATAGATAAATTAACAAAAAAACAAATATCAAATGCTAATATATTTAATGCAAGTAGTGGAACAGTAAGTAATAAAAAAGGGGCTGTGGATTTGGCAATATTTAAGTCAACTGATTTAATAAGCATACAACATATAAGTTATATTAATAGAGATGTTTTAAAGTCACTTATAAACGACACTATTTATTTAATTCCCAGTTCATATATGCTTAAAGCAATAACATTTGAAGATGTAAGGGTGCCTCTAATATACCAAAGTGCACTCTCTAGGGTAAGTAAAAGAAAGATACAGTCGCTTGAAATTAACTCAACTGCTGAGCTATTAAAAAAAAGTATTGGAGTAACGGTTCAAGAAAGCCAGTCCGGGGGTGGTAGCCCAAACTTCAGAGGAATGGAGGCAAACAGACTCTTAATAGTTGTAGATGGAATACCCTTAAATAATGCGATATTTAGAAATGGACATGTTCAAAGCTCCAGCTCTATTAATCCATTTTTTATTGACAATATAGGTGTGGTGACAGGACCTTCATCAGTTGTTTATGGTGATGGCGCAATGGGAGGCGCAATAATTATTAACACTATAAATGATGAAATATTTACAGCAACATCAAATATTTTAGAACAAAAATATAATAGCGCAAATAATTCAAGTTCATTATCGTATTTAAGTAAATTTAACAACAAAAAACTATCAGTAGTTAATGGTCTTGCAATTAAAAAAAGCGGTAATATCAAAATGGGTAAAAACAGAGCTCATGGCTATGAGAACTGGGGATTATATAACGAGACTGTCAGAGGAAATGAGCAGCTTAATACAGGATTTAACAAATACGATGCGATTCAAAAGATTTATATAAAAATAAATAAAAAAGAAAATATAAACTTAAATAGTCAATTCTCTACTACTTCAAATATTTCTAGATATGACAAACTCAACGACATGCAATATGGACAAAAAAAATACAAGCTATGGTTTTATGGGCCACAAACAAGAATATTTCAGAAAGTTAATTACAATAGAAAGACAACTAATTTCATTTCTGACAAGTTCTCTGTTATTTTAAGCTGGCAAAATTTAAAAGAATCAAGACATAAGCAAAAAATAAACGATTTAGGGGTCTCAGTTAGAAAAGAAAATGTTTTAATACTAGATGGAATTCTAGATGTAAAAAAAACTATCAAAAAATTTCAGTTAAACTATGGAGTAAGTTACAGGTATCAGAATGTTGAATCAAGCGCTGAGATAAGAGACGATAATAATCAATCTTTTTTTAACACAACTAGATATCCTGATGGTGGTAGCAATGTGGTAGATGGATCAATTTACACTCAAGTGAATTGGAAACCGTTAAAAAGTACAACTATATTTTTAGGAGAAAGGTATAATATCAATTCATTGTATTCAAAATTTGATAATAATGAGATTTATAATTTACCATTTTCAGAAATTACAATCTCAAATAAAGCTTTCGTTTCCTCAGTTTTAATTAATCAAAAAATTTCAAAAGGTATGAGTACGAATATTGCATATTATCTAGGATTTAGAAATCCAAATATAGATGATGTAGGTAAAATATTTTCAAAAGATGACTATTCTGTGGTTATTCCAAATAATAAATTAAAGCCTGAAAAAACATCAAACTTTGAATGTAGTTTTATAATAGATAATGAAAACATAAAATTTGAAGCTCAGTATTATAGGATTAATATTAAAGATGCGATTAAAAGAGAAAACAGTAGTCTTAATGGGCAAGATTCAATAGTATATGATGGGGAATTAATGCAGATACAAATGAACCAAAATATTGAGTCTGCAAAAATTGATGGAGTAAGTCTGGGAGCTGAAATGCAATTTTCAAATTCAACAAAAATTGAATTTGGGCTTAATTATTTAAATGGAGAAACAAATTTAAAAAGACCTCTTGCTCATATACCACCCTTAAGTAGTCATCTTAATTTATCCTATAATTATAATAAAAACAACTTAATACTCTCATATAGTTATAATGGATGGAAGAGAGTAGAAGATTATGATGATAATGGAGTTGATAATATTGAAGAAGCAACAGTGGAAGGAAATCCTAGCTGGCAAACACTAGACTTAAATTATATAAATAAGCTAACAAAAGATATAGAAATGCGGATATCTGTAGAAAATATTTTTGATGTTCATTACAAAACATTTGGCTCAGGAATAAGTGCGAAAGGAAGAAATTTTATTTTATCTTTGGTGACAAAATTCTAATGTTATGACAAAGTATTTAACAATACTAATTACTGTAATTTCAATAGCTACAAACGCTCAAGTCTGGGAAGATAACTTATTGCTAGAAAATCCTGAAGCTACTATAAAGGAAAAAAAAGATGCTTTTGATACCTACAGAAAAAAAATTAAATATACGAAGGGAAATGGGTATAAGCCGTATGCTAGAAATTTAGACTTTATATTACAAAGAACCTCAAATGGAAGCAGTATTCCACATGGAAAACTATATACTGAATGGTTAAAAGAAAAAGAGAAGCAAGAAAATAATTCATCTATATCATCAAGTAATTGGACTGAATTAGGACCAATTAACACTCCAATTATACTATCAAACGGTAAAAAAAGAGGAAACGGTAGAATTAACTGCATAGCATTTGATCCTATAGATGAAAATATTATTTGGGTAGGATCTCCTGGTGGAGGATTATGGAAATCAGTAGATGGCGGTATAAACTGGGAAACAAATACCGATAATCTACCGGTAATTGGTGTTTCAAATATTGCAATTAATCCTACAAACCCTCAAGAAATGTATATTACAACAGGAGACGCTCATGCTAGTGATACTTATAGTATTGGGCTTCTAAAATCTTTAAATGGAGGAGTTGATTGGGATACAACTGGAATGCAATGGTTAGTTACTGATAATAAAATGGTAAATAAAGTTATCATAAATCCTAACTACCCTGATAGCTTATACGCGGTAACTGATAATCATATTATGATAAGTCCTGATGGAGGTAATAGCTGGATAAAAGCACTCAGTAATAATGGTTCGATACTAATTGGTAGATTTAGAGATATTGAATTTAAACCTAATAACCCAAATGTCATTTATGCTGTTAAACAAACAACTGGAGGGTCACAAGTTTTTAGATCAACTAACGGTGGGAATACATTTGAAGGAGCTAACAATGGAATTAGCTCTGTAAATAAAAATCGACCTCTAATTGCTGTTACTCCAGCTAACCCTGATGTCGTATACGTTTTATTTTGTCAAAATGATTACGGCTTTCATGGTATTTATAAATCATCTGATAGTGGTGATAATTGGTCACTGCAGTCTGACAGCCCCAATATTTTAGGTAGAAATACAGATGGAACTTCAACAGGAGGACAGTCATGGTACGACCTAAGTTTAGGTATATCCACAGAAGATGAAAACAAGCTATATGTTGGAGGAATAAATCTATGGGAATCTAATGATGGTGGCGCTAACTGGAATATTAGCGGAAGTAGTGGCAATAGTTTTAATTACTCATACATGCATGTAGATCAACATGCTCTAGAATTTAACCCATTAAATGGAGTTGCTTATGCGGGAAATGATGGGGGTTTATACAAATATATGGATACCCTAAATAGTTGGGTAGATATTAGTGATGGATTAGCAATTTCTCAGTTTTATAAGATTGGGCTTTCTAACACTATAAATAGCAGAGTAGTAGCGGGAGCGCAAGATAATGGAACTGAGATGACAACAAATGGTGTCTGGGATGCAATTAGGGGCTCTGATGGAATGGAGTGCGCTATAGATAAATATGATCATGAAATAATATATTCCACATCTCAATATGGTGGATTAAGAAAAACATATAATGGTGGTAATAATTGGACTAATATTCAACCTGTTAATTACTCTGGAGGATGGGTGACACCATATAAAATACATGCAAATAACAATAATCTTATTGTAGCAGGTTATGATGAAGTTTACAGATCTCAAATGGGTGGCGTTGGACAATGGGACTCAATCTCTTATAATGTTAGTAACGGACAATCTATACAAACAATTGCGCTTGCCCCCTCAGATGAAGATTATATTTATAGCGCTTCGTATAGTAGAATTAAAAAAACAACAAATGCAGGTGTAACCTGGATAGATATTAAGACAGGTCTACCAAATTTTAACTTCTCTGACATTACAGTAGCCGCTGATGATGCAGATCATCTGTGGGTAACAATTTCTGAATATCAAGCTAATCACAAAGTATACGAATCATTTGACGGAGGAGCTAGCTGGACAAATATTACAGGAAATAATTTACCAAATCTACCGGTAAACTGTATTATACATCAAGATCAAGCTCAAGGAGATTTATTTATAGGAACAGATGTTGGTATTTATCACAAAGACAACACAATGTCTGACTGGGCTCCATATATGACTGGGCTACCAAATGTTGTGATAAAAGAGTTAGAAATTAACTATAATACAGATAAAATTGTAGCAGCTACTTTTGGCAGAGGAGTTTGGGAGAGTGATCTGAAAAATATATCAACAAATTTAAATCCTGAATTAAATGAGCTGTTTGAAATATATCCTAATCCAACAGAGGGAAATATAGTAATCTCAGGAATAAAAAGCAATAATGCTAAAATAAATATATACAACAGTACTGGTCAAAAAATATTTAGCTGTAATCATAAAAAAAACATACATCTTGATCATCTCAAGAAAGGTTTCTATATGATTGAAATAATATCAGATAAAATTAAGTATGGTTCTCAAAAACTAATTATAAAGTAGCCTCAAACTCTTTAATATATTTTCTTTTAGTAGACTGAGGGTTAAAAACCAAAGCTGCTGTAATTACTATATTTTCATCCAAAAAATAAGGTTTAATAACAATTGGACCACCCATAAAACCATTATGTAGTTTCCACATTCCTCGATAAGAATCTCTGAAGAAAACTGGAGAATACTGATTCTCTAGCTTTACATATGAATTTTTTTTAGTGCCCTTTAAATAGTGTGAAAGTAATGTGTCTGTTTTAAATAAAATATAATCCCGCAGGTTTTCGCTAGTATCTTCAATAGAAAAAACTAATATATGTTTAATTTCTTCTTTGTTTGGAGGATTATATGTAAACCACAAAACATCAGAACTTTCTAAAACAAGAGAATACTCATTGGGAATAACAATATCAATGTTGAATTCTCTTTTAACAATTTGCGTAAGATCATTATTGTAATTCTGAAGAATATTCTTTTTTAAATATGATAGTTCATTATCATAAAATACATTGTAAGCTTTAACACAGTCAAGTTTAAATTTTTCTGTATTATTTTTATAGCGTAAATGGGAGACAATTTGATTTCTAGCCCAGTTATTATTAATAATAGTAAAAGAAGAAGAATCAGATATCAAAACAATATTTTTATGTGTTTTAAATAAGGTGCTAAATTCAGAATAATTGATTTGTATTATTTTAAAAGCAGATTCTGATTTGCTTATTCCTAAAATCTCATTTCCAAAAATATTATTTACAATGTCACTAATGTATATATCCCATAAAGAATCATCAACAACAAAAAGAATTTCCGATACAGATCCTGAGGATTCTGGAAGTGTTTTAGTCTCATTAAAACAAGAAGACAACAAACCTAGAAGTAATAATACTCGTAATTTCATAAATTACACTTTTGGAATTACAATACGTAAACCGGGCTTTAAATTATTAGATTTCAAGTTATTTAACTGCTTAATTTTTGATATACTTACTCCATTATACATCTGAGAAATATCCCAAAGAGTGTCTCCCTTCTGTACAATATATTCGTTTTCTGATGCTTGTAAGTTATTATTCTTTTCAAGAATATCATTAGCAACATATAAGGTTAGCTTATCACCAATATTAAGTTTAGTTGATTTTAATCTATTCCATTTCTGAATTTGATGTGTTTTAAGTCCAAAAATAGAGGCTATCTTACCTAAATAATCTCCATTTTTAACGCTATAAACAAAACGGGTCTCATCAATCAAAATTTCCTTTCTATTTACAGCATCAATATATAAAGTATTAGACTCAATATTTAATAAATAATCGTTAACAGCCTCAATGGGTAGTGTGATAATTGCATTTTCCGGAAAAAAATTATTTTTAAAAGAGGGATTTAGATATTGGATGTCTTCTTCAGGTATACATGTTATATACGACAACAGGGAGAAGTTCTGCTGACAATTAAGTTTGAATGTATCTGTTTCATATTTTTTGATATAAAGACTATCTGGTAGTATATCATAGGTTTGAGGATAAGTCATTAAATAAGAAACCGCAATAAATTTAGGAATATAGTTTCTTGTTTCTCGGCGTAAATATGGTCTTAAATCCCAATAATTATCTTTACCAGTGCTTATCATTTTTCTCTGAATATAGCCGGGCCCACCATTATATGCGGCTAGTACTAAATGCCAATCACCAAAAATATCGTATAGTTTAACAAAATACTGACAAGCAGCTTCTGTAGATTTATAAGGGTCTAGCCTTTCATCAATATAGGAATTAACATCTAGGCCGTTTTCTTTTCCTGTTGGATACATAAACTGCCATAAACCTCTTGCTCCAGATTTTGATCTTGCTTCAGGATTTAAGGCAGATTCAACAATAGATAGATACTTTAGCTCTAATGGTAAATCATACTTATCTAAACATTCTTCAAAAATTGGAAAATAATACTCAGATAAAGATAGCATTCGAGATATCAATCTTTTATTATTTCCTGAATATGACTTAATAGAAGATTTTACAATATCATTATAACTAAAGCTTATATGTGATATATTGTTTAAATTTTTTAATCGAATAAGCACTAAGGAATCATTATCTGTAGCTGTGTCGTTAGTATAAGAGATCTTATAAATAACATCTACGTAATTACTATCTTTAATAGAATCTGTAGTGTTTATTTTCAATATTGTATCATGCTCGGCATAAGAGTAGATAGAAATAAATAAAAATATAATAATATATTTATACATGATGCAAAGCTGATAAATAACTAATTAAAAAAAAACAAATAAAGAATCAATTGTTAACGTTAGAGTGTTTATTAAAAAAAGCTTGAAGAATAATTTAATTAGGTATTATAAAAAATAAAAGAACATGTATCTTTGAAAAAGATTATGGAGAAAAATAAAAAATATAAACAAGGCTCATTACTTAAAGGTATAGATAGTCCAGATGACCTTAGAAAACTAAGGAGATCTCAGTTACCTCAACTGTCTAAGGAGTTAAGACAATATATTATAGACATTGTGTCTGAAAAAGGAGGGCATTTTGGTGCAAGCCTTGGTGTTGTGGAATTAACTATTGCGATACATTATATATTTAAAACACCATACGATCAACTTGTATGGGATGTGGGTCATCAAGCCTACGGCCACAAAATACTTACTGGAAGAAAAAATCAATTTCCAACAAATAGAAAATATAAAGGACTTAGTGGATTCCCAAAAAGAAGCGAGAGTGTCTACGACACATTCGGTGTCGGTCATTCATCAACATCAATATCGGCAGCTCTTGGAATGTCACTGGCATCAAAGAATAAAAAAGAAAAATCAAAACAACATATTGCGGTAATTGGCGATGGAGCTATGACTGCGGGGCTTTCATTTGAAGCTCTTAACCATGCAGGTGCAGAAGACACAAATTTACTAGTTATATTAAATGACAACTGTATGTCAATTGATCCAGCTGTGGGTGCATTAAAAGAATATTTAACAGATATTTCTACTTCTAAGGTCTATAATAAAGCTAGAAATAAAGCATGGAAAATCCTTGGAAAAATTAGTAAATTCGGTCCTAATGCACAGAAAATTGCTAAAAAAGTAGAATCAGGAATTAAAACAACAGTTTTAGGAGAAAGTAATTATTTTGAATCACTTAATTTTAGATATTTTGGACCAATAGATGGCCATGACATCAAACATCTCACACAAATACTTAAAGATTTAAAAGAAATACCAGGACCAAAAATATTACACTGTATAACAGAAAAAGGTAAAGGATATTCATATGCTGAAAAAGGAGATACTACAAAATGGCATGCTCCAGGATTATTTGATAAAAAAACGGGTAAAGCTATTTCAAGTCAAGACAAAAAAAACCCACTAAAATATCAAGATGTATTTGGCGAAACTATAACTGAATTAGCTAAAGAAAATCTAAATATAATAGGAGTAACTCCGGCCATGTTAAGCGGTAGTTCATTAAATAAAATGATGGCTAAAATACCAGAGAGAACATTTGATGTAGGTATAGCAGAACAACATGCAGTTACATTCTCAGCTGGAATGGCAACGCAAGGAATGGTGCCTTTTTGTAATATTTATTCAACATTTTTACAAAGAGCGTATGATCAAGTAATACATGACGTAGCAATACAAAACTTAAATGTTATATTTTGTCTTGATAGGGGGGGGTTAGTCGGTGCTGATGGGGCAACACATCATGGCGCTTTTGACTATGCATTTCTAAGATGTATACCAAATATGATTATTTCATCCCCTATAAATGAACATGAACTTAGGAACCTAATGTATACTGCTCAAAAAAACAATCATGGTCCTTTCTCAATTCGCTACCCACGCGGAAAAGGGACGAAAATCGAATGGAGAAATAAATTCAAAGAATTAAAGATTGGAAAAGGAGAAAAAATAAAAGAAGGTGATGATATAGCAATACTTTCTATTGGGCACCCAGGAAACTTTGTAATAGAGGCAAATAAAAAATTAGAGAAAAAAGGAATAAATATTAGCCATTACAACATGATATTTATTAAGCCAATGGATGAAAAACTATTACATAGAATTTTTAAAAAATATAATAAAATCATTACTATTGAAGACGGTTGTTTAAAAGGTGGATTTGGTAGCTCTATACTTGAATTTATGTCTGATAATAATTATACTAATCTAGTCTCCAGGTTGGGCATTCCAGATAACTTTATACATCATGGAACTCAAGAGGAGTTATGGAAAGAGTGTGGAATTGATTCAATAACAATTATTAAAAAAGTAAAAGAAATAATGAATAAAAATAGAATATCTCAAGCTGGATAAGATCTTTAAAAGACTATAATATTATTTAATAATGAATAAATTAAGAATAATTGATATAATAACAAATCCAAAAATTAATGAAGTAATTAACATTAATGGATGGGTAAGGACAAGGCGTGGAAGCAAAGATATCTCATTTGTTGCCTTAAATGATGGCTCAACAATAAAAAACCTTCAGATTGTAGTAGAATTATCTAAGTTTAAAGAAGATTTAATAAAAAAAATAACCACAGGATCATGTATTAATGTAGAGGGGGTTATTGTTAGTTCTAGTGGCAGTGAACAAACTCTTGAAATAAATGCTAAAAAAATTAACATCTTAGGTTCTGCAGATAGTTCGGAATATCCTTTACAACCTAAAAAACATAGCTTAGAGTTTTTAAGAGAAAAGGCTCATTTGAGATTTAGAACAAATACCTTTTCAGCAATTTTCAGAATAAGACATGGGCTAACTTTTGCTATACATAACTACTTTAACAATAATGGATATTTAAATATTCATACACCCATTATTACAGGTGCTGATGCTGAAGGGGCCGGAGAGATGTTTAGGGTTTCCAACCTTGATCTTAACAATTTACCAAAAAATGAAAAAAATAATATAGACTTTTCTAAAGATTTTTTTGGGAAACAAACAAATCTCACAGTATCAGGTCAGCTTGAGGCAGAATTAGGGGCCCTTGCATTAGGAAAAGTATACACTTTTGGTCCAACTTTTAGAGCAGAAAACTCTAATACATCAAGACATTTGTCAGAATTTTGGATGATAGAGCCAGAAACTGCATTTGCAGACCTGAATGATAATATGGATTTAGCAGAAGATTTTCTTAAATACTGTATCACATACTGTATGGAAAAGTATAAGGATGATCTAAATTTTTTAAATCACAGACTTGAAGAAGAAGAAAAAAATCTAAAAAAAGAAGAGAGATCAGGAATGAGTCTTCTAGAAAGATTAAATTTTATTGTTAAAAATACTTTTGAGAGAATAACCTATACAAAAGCAATAGAGATCTTAAAAAATTCAAAACCAAATAAGAAAAAGAGATTTAAATTCATAATAAACGGATTTGGCGATGATCTTCAATCAGAACATGAAAGATATTTAGTTGAAAAGAAATTTGGAAAACCCGTAATAATTACTGATTATCCTAAGGGAATAAAATCATTTTACATGAAAATGAATGAAGATAACCTTACGGTTAGGGCTATGGATATTTTATTTCCACTGATAGGTGAGATGGTAGGCGGTTCACAGAGAGAAGAGAATTTAGAGAAACTATCTGCCAGAATGAGTGAAATGGGAGTGGATCAAAAAGAATTATGGTGGTATATGGAAACAAGGAAATTTGGCACATGTAAACATAGTGGATTTGGTCTTGGTTTTGAAAGATTAATGATGTTTATTACTGGAATGAAAAATATTCGAGATGTTATCCCATTTCCAAGAACACCCCAAAATGCTGAATTTTAAAAATGCAAAAACTTAAGCAGACACTCAATCAAAAACATAATTTAAGCCCTCAGCAGATACAGTTTCTTGGTCTTTTACAAATTTCAATAACTGGTTTGGATAAAAGGATTGAGAGTGAAATTGAAGAAAACCCTGCATTAGAAGAGGAGGAGGAACTAGATTCAAAAGAAAAATATGAGAATCATTATACTGCAAAAGAACAAAATTTAAAAACTGATTATATAACAAATAATCATACGGGCAATACTTATACTCTTGCAGATCACCTTCATAAACAGCTTATCGGAAATAATATAAATGAAGATCAGCTAACTGTTGTAAAATATCTCATAGATAGTTTAGATAATAATGGATTTTTAAGAAGAGATAAGCAATCTATAATAAGTGATTTTTATATATCGAACGAAATTGAAATCAGTGAAGAACAAATACATGAATCGATAAAAATTATAAATGATCTAGAGCCCGCAGGAATTGGCGCGAAAGATTTAAAAGAATGCTTATTAATACAAATTAAAAGAAAAATTCTCAAAAATAAAAAATCTATAATTTATATCTTAAATGACTTCTATCATGAATTCATAAGTAAAAATTTTGAGAAGATAATTAAAGATACAGGTATTACTATAGAAAAGCTTAGGATGGTATACGAAGAAGTTGAGAAACTTAACCCAAAACCAGGAGCAAGCTTTTCAAAAAATAAGGATACTATTCAGTATATAATTCCCGATTTTAAAATTATATATAAAGATGGAGGCATTGATGTAGTAGTTAATAAAACTAAAGAAAAGAAAATAAAAGTTAATAGTTATTATAGCACACTATTATCTAATACAAAAGACTCTGAAACAAGAGATTTTTTAAAGCAGAAATTAGATAAGGCAAAATGGTTTGTAGAAGCTTTAAATAAAAGATATGAAACTTTAGAATTAGTAATGGTTGCAATAAAAGACATACAACAAGAGTACTTAATTTCTGGAATAGAAAGTGATCTAAAGCCTATGAAACTTGCAGACATAGCGGAGAAAGTTCACTTAGATATATCAACAATTTCCAGGGTAACTAATAGTAAATATGTAGAAACTTCATTTGGCAATTATCTTCTTAAAGACTTCTTCTCTGAAGCATACAGAAAAGATAATGGCGCTTTAATTTCAACAAAAGAAATTAAAAAGAAACTAATAGATATTGTTCAAAATGAAAATAAAAATATCCCGTATACAGATGAGCAACTTTGCGTAATACTCGGTCAAGAAGAATATTATATTGCTAGAAGAACTGTTGCAAAATATAGACATGAGCTATCCATACCTATAGCCAAAATAAGAAGGAAGGTTTAATGTTTTTTTCAAAAACACTCTCAAAAATATTACATCCTATCTTTATTCATTCAATTGTCATTACTATTGTAATAAAAGAATTTATAAATATTCTCATACTACCAAGTCAGGCTCCATTTATTCTTATAACATCAATTCTTTTTACATTACTGCTACCACTTATAAGTGTGTGTGTGTGTTTATTGACAGGTAAAATTCAAAGCTTAGAAATGTTGAATAAAAAAGAAAGAATACTTCCTCTTTTCATGTCAATACTATGGATGATATTAGGATATATAATAATGAAAGAAGTGTTTATGTGCAATCCAATAATTAAATCTATATATCTAGGCGCTATATATACCCTTGTAATAACAACCTTAATAACAATAAAATGGAAGATTAGTCTACATATGATTGGTATGGGTGGGGCTGTTGGGGTTTTCCTAGCTCTTCAGGTTTTATATGGTGGACTGTACTCCGTTTTATTATTATCAATATTTATTTCCGGTTTACTAGCTTATGCTAGGCTTGAATTAAAAGCACATAATACACAACAAGTTTATTTCGGTTTCATGATTAGTTTCTTAGTAATGACAATAAATGTTCTCTATTTGTAGCTTTCTACTTTTATAATAGACACCTTTCTATTAAGTATAGCTCCAAGACCATAAATTTGTAATAATGGGTTTTGGTTAATTGTATTTAGGCTTTCAGACTCACCTAGAGGAACCTCTAAAATATTCAACTGATTACATAATATAAAATCTTTTAAAACTCCGTTTTTATATACAGAAAGATAGCGAATAAGTGTTTCTATTCTTAGGGCGGAAAGCTGAATATTATAAACACTATCGGCCAACTGACTTGTATAGCCCTTTATTTGAATATTTATATTATAACCTAAATTAAGATCTAAGATAAGCTTGTCTAACAATTTATTTAGCTGATTATAATTTCCCTTTAAAGAATCTTCAAAAAACAAAGCAAGATAAGGATCGTCATTATTCGCAGTGTAATTGTCAAGTCTCATAAAATAATTAACATACGTTTCTTTATAGTTTATGTTACTAATCTGAGTGGTTTCATTTGGATCAGGTTGATTATTATCAAAGTATAAATTTAAAGGTAAAAACTCATTGTATATTGGAGATTCTATAGTGTCTTTATTAAGACTAAAAACTGAAAAACTATATATATTATTACAACAACTATCATTATTTATCCTAACGTTAGTTTTTCTGTTTGAAGAAAAATAACCTTGATTTTTTTTATAAAAACTTAAATACATCTCATCATTTAGAGAGTTAATGTTTTGTTGGTTTATTTTATCACTCCAATTATTAGGTATTCCTATAGTTTTATAGATATCGTATCCTCCTAGATTATCAACCAATTGGTTAGAGCTAAAATAAAGTGATGAATCAAAATAATTATAGTAAGGCGTGATTTCATTATGAGCACTGTTGACCATAGAACCAGCATTAAGAGGGCTGCCTAATTGATCAAAATTATCAATGACACAAAACCAGATATCTAATCCTCCAAAACCACCGTCACGATCAGAAACAAAGCTTAGAAATCTGAGATCATTAATTGTAAAAAGATGTGGTTGAGTATTATATGAACCACCAAATATTTCAGGGTAAAGATCTGTGAGATTATAGTGGACACCCTCTTTTACAAATATAATGTTGCAGTCAGAATTATCAATATTGCACCTGCTATAGGAAAATATATTATTACTATTAGTAATATTACCTGTGCTGAAATTTTCAAGATTAAAATGATGGGGATTAATTTTATTCCAAATACCCTTGATTTTTTCAACTTTAAATATTTTAGAGCTATATGATGTTTTATTATAAAAAATAGAAGTATAAAAGGCTGTTGTATCATTAATCTTTAGAAAATTGATCTCAGAAGAAAAAGTATTTATATCGCCTAACATAAGAGATATTTTAGTTTGAGAATAACTAGTCAAACAAATAGATGTAAAAAAAATTATCTTTATAAATACTTTGGACATATAAATTCTTTTTTAGATTCTTTAGATTTTAAATCCCATGAGTAAAAAACAGAAAACTCTAAACCTCCATAATTATTAGTTGCTATAGTCAGATCTGAAATATTAATATCATAGGACATATTAACTGAAAAATCACTAACCTCAAATCCAATTTTAGGAATAATAGCATCGTTGTAACGATTATAAACACCTAAACTAAGTTTAATATTATTATATGATTCATGGTAAATATTATATTGAAAATCTATACCATAAACAAACTCTTGAAAAGATGATTGTTTTGATAAAAAAAGAGAACTCTCTAGATTAATATTTTTCGTAAATATGTGTTTCGAAATAAAATGCATATTATATTTTATTGGTGTAGGTAATGATGATGTTATTGAAAAAGATTGATTAGGGTTATTGATATGGTAAGCAGCAAGACCGGTTTCTAATGTTGTGATGTTATTTAATTTTTTTGTAAACAACCCACCAATAGCAAGGTCAAGAAAAAATATACTCTCGTCAATAAAGCCTTCATCTTCGATAAAAATTAAAGAAGAAATTTCACAAGTTCTCTGAAATGCGCCAATTAAACCTCCAAAATATAAGGTACTAGTATTATTTTTTATTATTACTTGAGATAATGAAATATTTAAGCCTGAAGTTTTAAAATTAGAATCCCCAGAATTATCATTTACAAATCCCAATCCTATTGATTGATTTAAAAAATAATCTTTAGCGTAAAAAGAAAATGCAATAGTTTTAAAAGGATCAGCAACTGAATTCCATTGTGATCTTCTATGTATACCACCTTGAAAATCATTTTCCTGAAATCCTGTTAAAGCTGGGTTTAAATTCAATTTTGATATATTAAATTGAGAAAAATGACTGTCCTGAGCACTTGAAATAAGTGCACAAAAAAAACATACTATAATAATATACTTCTTCATTCTATAAGAGTAATATTTCCTTTTTTAAATAATTTTTTACCTCCTACACATTCCATTTCAATATAATAATCTAAAACTTGGGCGTGGAGTTTTTCGCCTTTATACGTGCCATCCCAATGATTATTGATATTATTTGATGTAAAAACTGATTGCCCTAATCTGTTATATATCTTAAAATTAAAATATATTAGATCTACACCTTTATTTATTATCCTATAGCTGTCATTAATATTATCATCATTAGGAGTAAAACCAGTAGGAATAATAACACTATCTTCATTGCAAAAAAGATCTTTAAGTATTACGTATAATGAATCTCTTATAGAGCATGAGCTATTAAATACATCGACAAAATACCAAGAAGTAGAATCTGGTATGAAATTTATCATAAAACTGGTTTCTCCATTAAACCACAAGAAAGAATCCGTAGTGATAATATTAAGTTTTATAAGATCCCCACCAATAACAATATTATTCTCAGACCACAATGAATCTATTATTGGCTTTGGTATTACATGAATATTTATTGAATCAGAAATTGAGCAACCAACATTATTTAATACTTCTACTTTATAATATAAAGTAGATTGAGGTATCTCCTGAATTACTGAAGAATCAGTAGTAATAAAATTAACATCTTTAGGTGTCCAAATGTAATTTACAATTGGGTTTTGAGATGTAA
>JABGXK010000183.1 GCA_018675825.1 Flavobacteriales bacterium
TGATCATTTTTACTTATTACTTCACCGCCTTCAATTATTATTTTAGTTCCTAACTCTTCTTGAATAAGTTTTGTTTCAAGCTCTATATGTGAAATTGCAGCAATAGATGCCATCGCTTCACCCCTAAATCCCATTGTCTGAATTGCAAATAGGTCATCTGCTTTTTGGATTTTTGATGTAGCATGTCTAACAAAACATTTAACAACATCATTTTTACTCATGCCACAACCATTATCAATTACATGAATTAGAGTTTTACCAGCATCCTTAATATACAGCTGTATTTCTGAAGCTCCAGAATCTAAAGAATTTTCAAGTGTTTCTTTAATAACAGATGAAGGTCTTTGGATAACCTCTCCTGCAGCTATTTGATTTGCAACATGATCAGGTAATAATTGTATTATGTCCAATGTAATGAGAGGTGTTTACTTTAAAAAATAGTATGTTAACAAAGATAAAACAATAATTATAAAAATAATTCTTTTATTTCTACCTTTTGTTAATTCATTATTGCTGATTTTATTAAACTTAATTGATTTTTTTTTTATTCCTGTATTATTATTTGTTCTAGAGTAAGGGTTGTAGTATCTTGGTTTGAAAGTAAATTCTTTTAATGCTTGGTTTTTGAAAAATGAGGGTAAATTAGGAGCTTTCATATTTACAAAAGTATAAAAATATATTCTTAAAAAAGCGTTAATAAATAAGCTGATTCAATAATTAAAAACAATATAAGTAGTAGCTTGAATTTATATTTTTGTTATAATGAAAAGATCTTTACTAATCTTTGTTTTTTTTGTATTTATTGCTAATAATTTATTTTCTCAAAATAATTCTATACCAGTTTTTATTCAAGAAAATTCAATCTGGGCGGATAGTATCTTACAGACTTTGTCGCCCAAAGAGAGGATTGCTCAACTTTTTATGGTATCTGTTTATTCTAATAAATCTGAAGATCATAAGAGAAAGATATCTAAACTTATTAGAAAATATAAAATTGGTGGATTGATGTTTTTACAGGGTGGGCCTGCACGACAAGCGAAACTTACTAATTATTATCAGTCTATTTCTAAGACTCCATTAATGATTGCAATTGATGCAGAATGGGGTATTGCTATGCGTTTAGACTCCGCCCTGAGATTTCCTTGGCAGATGACTTTGGGCGCTTCAATGGATACTAATCTAATTTATGAAATGGGAGTTGAAATTGCTCGTCAGTGTAAGCTTATTGGAGTGAATATTAATTTTGCTCCTGTAGTAGATGTAAATTCAAACCCCAAAAATCCTATTATTAATAATAGATCATTTGGCGAAAATCCTAATCGTGTATCTTCACTAAGTTTAGCCTATATGAACGGACTTCAAGATAATAATATTCTTGCGTGTGCTAAACATTTTCCTGGTCATGGGGATACAGATAAAGATTCACATAAAACTCTCCCTACAATAAGTCATTCTAAAAAGAGAATAAATGCAGTTGACCTTGTCCCTTTTAAAAATTTAATTAATAATGGTTTAGGTAGTGTGATGACAGCTCATTTATTTATTCCGTCATTAGATAGTGCTGATAATATTCCAATTTCATTATCTAGAAAAGTTGTAACTGGTTTGTTAACTCAAGAGATGGGTTTCAAAGGTCTAAAATTTACTGATGGTTTAAATATGAAAGCTGTAAGTGATCTATATGCACCTGGAGATTTAGATGTCAAGGCTCTTATTGCTGGAAATGATGTTTTATTATGTGCTGAGGATATACCAAAAGCTATTGAAAATATACAAGATGCTATAGCAGCAAAGGAGCTCTCTCAGATTGAAATAGATTCTAAATGTTGGAAGATCTTAATGGCTAAGAAGTGGATGAATCTGGATCAATATAAACCAATTGATATAGGTATTATTAAAGATAGTGTTATCTCTAGTAAGACCCTAGATCTTAATGCTAAACTAATTAAATCATCTATAACACTATTACAGAATTATGATAGTATTATTCCTTTAGAGAGATTAGATACTTTAAAAATTGCAAGTTTAGTGATAGGAGAAAGTGGAAATTCATTTCAGATGATGTTAAATAATTATGCTGCTGTAGATAGTTTTAGTATTTCTGAAAATGCTAATATTAAACAGCAAGCTATAATCTTAGATAAGTTATCTGAATATAATCTTGTGATTGTTAGTATTCATAAATCAAATGCTAATGCATGGAAAGACTATAAAATTTTAAAAAATACTGATATATTTCTACAGACAATTGCACTTCAATCTAAGGTTATCCTAACTATTTTTGCGAATCCATACAGTATTAATTCTTTACTATTTACTGATAATTTTGATGCGATGCTTCTAGGATATCAAAACAGTAAACTTGCTCAAGATAAAGTAGCACAATCAGTTTTTGGAGGTCTTAGTATTAATGGTGCTATTCCTGTTTCAACCAAGCATTTTAATATAGGTTCAGGCATCAAAACAGATTCTATTAGAATATCATATTCAAATCTTTTAAACAGTGAATTTAATCCAATTTTAAAGTATAAAATTGATAGTACTATTTCTAGCGCGATTTTAGAGAAGGCTATTCCAGGATGTCAAATTTTAATAGCAAAGGAAGGACAAGTTGTATTCAAAGAATCTTATGGATATCATACTTATGATAATAAGATAAAAGTGAAGGATTCAGATGTTTATGATTTAGCTTCAATTACAAAGATAGGCGCTACTGTTCCTGCATTAATGAAGCTAGTAGATGAGGGTGTTTTTTGTGTTGATAGTACTTTGGGTAATTACCTTAGTTTAGAAGGTTCAAATAAGAATGATCTGATAATTAGAGAGGTTTTAACACATCAATCTAAACTTATTCCATGGATTCCATTTTATAGACAAACATTGGAACAGGAATCAAATTCAAACTATATGCAATTAAGAGATACTTTATACTCTAAATTAAAGAGTGATATTTTCTCTGTTAATGTTGCTGACTCATTATATCTCCATTTTTCATTTCCTGATTCTATAATTCAACAAGTTAAAGATTCTGAACTTTTAGATAAGAAAGAATATATTTATAGTGATTTAGGTTACTATCTATTAAAAGAAATCATTGAGAATATTACAAACCAAGATCTTGATAATTATTTAGATGAAAATTTTTATCAGAAATTGGGAATGGAAAACTTATGTTTTCTGCCAAAAAATCATCTTTCTGATAATCGTATTATACCTACTGAAAAAGATTACGAATTTAGAAGTCAATTATTAAAGGGCTATGTTCATGATATGGGAGCTGCCATGTTAGGTGGTGTGGGCGGACATGCGGGCTTGTTTTCTAATGCTAATGATTTGGCTAAAATTATGCAGATGTATCTAAATAAAGGAAGTTATGCAGGTGAATATTATTTATCTGAAGATGTAATAAATGAATTTACAAGTTGTCAGTTTTGTCTGCTAGATAATCGAAGAGGAATTGGTTTTGATAAGCCAGCTTTAGAAAATCAGGAAGGTGGACCAACTTGTAAATGTGTATCAAGATTAAGTTTTGGACATACCGGATTTACTGGCACACTAGCCTGGGCTGATCCTGAAACTAAAATTATATTTATATTTTTATCAAATAGAATTCATCCTGATGCAAGCAATAAGAAATTGTTAGATTTGAATATAAGAACTAATATTATGGAATTAATTTTTAAATATAATGTTGAATAAACTTAAAATAGGAATTGTCTGTTATCCAACTTATGGAGGTAGTGGTGTAGTTGCTACTGAGCTTGGTATTGCATTTGCAGAAAAAGGTCATGAGGTTCATTTTATTTCTTATGATCAACCTTTTCGTTTAGATTTATTCTCGGACAAAATTTATTATCATGAAGTTAATATTCCGTCTTATCCTTTATTTGAGTATCCTCCTTATGAGCTAAATTTAACCAGTAAACTTGTAGATGTAGCAATTCATGAGAAATTAGATATTTTACATGTTCATTATGCTATTCCTCATGCTTCAGCTGCTGTAAGTGCTAAGCAGATATTATCTACATATGGTATTAATCTACCAATAGTAACAACACTTCATGGAA
>JABGXK010000184.1 GCA_018675825.1 Flavobacteriales bacterium
ACTCTGGAAAACTAATACTTGGAAATTTAGGTGGCAAATCTGTAGTTGCAATGCAAGGAAGATTTCATTACTACGAAGGCTATGATATTAATAAAGTTGTTTTTCCAGTTAGAGTAATGAAGTTTCTTGGAGTAAAACAACTTATTATTTCTAATGCAAGTGGAGGGGTAAATCCAAAATTTGAGATAGGAGATCTAATGATAATTGATGATCATATTAATTTAATTCCAAATCCTTTAATTGGAAAAAACATAGAAGAGCTTGGAACTAGGTTTCCTGACATGAGTGATCCTTACTGTGAAAAAATGTCATCTATTGCGCATGATATAGCATTAAATAACAATATTAAATTACAAAAAGGAACGTATGTTGGAGTTACAGGTCCTACTCTTGAAACACCAGCAGAATATGGTTACTTTAGGATTATTGGAGGAGATACAGTAGGAATGTCTACAGTTCCTGAAGTTATTGCTGCTCGACACATGAAAATAAGTTGCTTTGCAATTTCTGTAATAACAGATCTTGGTGTACCTGGAAAAATCCAAAAAGTCACTCATGAAGATGTTCAAAATGTTGCCGAAAAAACAGAACCTAAACTAACTCAAATAATAAAAGAGTTAGTTTCTAAAATTTAAATAATGAATCGAATTCTATTAATCATTGGTGCTAGTTTAATTATAACTAATCAAAATTATGCACAATTAAACACAAATCTACTTTTTCATTGGGACGACTCAACACTTGTTGGCTCTAATGCATATAACAATACTTATAATGAGATTTGGGGTCTTAATATAAACGGAAGTGAGATTGCAATTATAGGATCAACTGCTGGAACACATTTTTTTGATGTAACAAATCCTACTAATAGTAATCAAATTGCCTTTATAGCTGGAGCTTATACTGGTCCAGGCGTTATTCATCGAGACTATCACGATTTTGATGATTACCTATATATAGTCTGTGATGAAGGATCCTCTTCTACTTTACAAATTGTAGATATTTCAAATCTTCCAAACTCAGTTAATACTGTTTATGATTCAAATAATTTATTTAATAAAGCTCATAATATTTTTATAGATACAGCTACTGCAAAACTATATGCTTGTGCTGTAAGTAATGCTATGGATGTTTATAGTCTACATATTGCAGATAATCCAAGTCTTATTTATTCATATAATGATGTAGGTCACGTTCATGATGCTTTCGTTAGAAATGATACTGCATTTTTAAATTGTGGTAATGATGGTTTACGTATTATGGATTTTACAATGGTAAACACTTTAGGTGATCAGCCTGTTGAACTTGCTTCATTTACCTCTTACCCTGATGCTGGCTATAATCATTCTGGATGGTTAAACAGTGATGGTACAATATATGCCATGCAAGATGAAAATCACGGTTATGACATTAAAATATTAGATGTAAGTGATTATAATAATATAAGTGTCTTATCAACCTTTAATTCAGGAGTTGATACTAATTCAATGGCTCATAATGGGATCATTAAGGATAATCTTCTATACGTAGCGTATTATCATGATGGTCTTAGAGTATTTGATATTAGCGATCCATTTAATCCGAATCAAGTAAATAGCTATGACACATATTTACCGAATAACCACAATTCATATAAAGGTGCTTGGGGAGTATATCCTTATCTTATTTCAGGAAATATTTTAGTTTCTGATATGCAGAGCGGCCTTTATATTATAGAGTTAAACACTACTTCAACTGATATAAAAAAAGAATTATTTAACACGTATATATACCCTAATCCAATATTATCCTCATTTAAAATCTCTAATCCGTTTGCAACATCAATTAAAATTTATGATATTTCAGGAAGAATTATTTTGGATAAAAAAATAACAATTAACAATAACACAATTAATAGAAAAGGAATAAAGAATGGTTTATATATTTACAAACTCTATAACAATAATTTTTTAATTAAATCAGATAAAATTATCTTTAATTAAAATGAGCATATATAATAAATATGAAGCTGTAATTGGTCTTGAAGTACATGCACAATTACTTACAAATACTAAAGCCTATTCTAATGATGAAAATATATATGGAGCTAAGCCTAATACGAAAACATCTGTTGTAACTCAAGGTCACCCTGGTACACTTCCAGTAAGTAATAAAAAAGTTATTGAATATGCTGTCAAATTAGGATTAGCTGTAGAAGCAAATATTAGAGAAAGAAATGAATATGCAAGAAAAAATTATTTCTACGCAGACCTGCCAAAAGGTTATCAAATAACACAAGATAAAACCCCAATATGTAATGGTGGTTATATTGATATTTTAGATTCAAATGAACAATCTAAAAGAATTAGTATAACTAGAATTCATATGGAAGAAGATGCTGGAAAAAGCATACATGATCTAGATCCATTCCATAGTTTAGTTGATTTAAATAGAGCAGGTGTGCCATTATTAGAAATAGTTTCAGAACCAGAAATACGATCATCTGATGAGGCTCATCAATACCTACTAGAAGTTAGAAAGCTTGTCAGATATCTTGATATCTGTGATGGAAATATGGAAGAAGGAAGTTTAAGGTGTGATGCAAATATATCTGTCCGATTAAAAGGAAAAGAAAAATTTGGAACCAAAGTTGAGGTTAAGAACATGAATTCTTCACGAAATGTAAAAAACGCTATTGAGTTTGAAATTAAAAGACAAATAGATTTAATTGAACAAGGAGTAG
>JABGXK010000185.1 GCA_018675825.1 Flavobacteriales bacterium
AAACAAGAAAGATATGAAGAGTCATCATCATTATTTGATGCCCTCAAAGATAATGCTAAAAACAATATTGATCTAGCTAAAATTAACCATAACCTCGGAAATTCATTACTAAAAGAGAATAAAACTGACCAAGCAATTGAAGCCTACAAAAATGCTTTACGACAAAACCCTACAGATGAAGACACAAGATATAATCTTGCTTATGCTCAAAAAGTAAAAAAACAAGAAGAGCAACAAAAAGATCAGCAAGAAAATAAAGATCAAGATAAAAAAGAAGAAAAAAAACAAGAAGAGCAACAGAAAGAGGATATGAGTAAAGAAGATGCTGAAAAAATGCTCGAAGCTCTTCAACAAAGAGAAAAAAAATTGCAAGAAAAATTACAAAAAAGAAAAGGAAAAGGACAAAAGATAAAAATATTAAAAGACTGGTAAATTGAAAAAAATTCTATTCATATTATTCTTGGGATGTTGCTTTCTTGCAAATGCACAAATTAATTTCAGTTCAACAAAGCAAAATAGTTTTCAATTGAGAACAAATAAATTAGGAGCTTTTTATATTACTAAAATTGAGAGAACTAGTAATGGTAAAAAATCAGAACAATGTATAATTAATGGAACTGAGATTAATTGTGAATTAATATCAAGATGCCAAAATGGAAACTGTAATGAATTAGAAAATTATTTAATAAACAATAAAATTTTACAAATTTCTAAACCTATTAACAATCAAAAAACTAAAAACACAAATAACAACAATAAAAAAGTAGTAAGCGGAAATCAGTTATTTATTAATGCAACTACAAACAAAAGAGAGATATATGTTGGAGAACAAATTATTGTTACCTACAAATTACACACAAGATTAAATAATTTAGAAAATTATGAAATACCCTCAGAACCAAACTTAAATGGTTTTTGGAAAAAAGATCTACCAATATCAAGTAGATTCAAACAGGAAAATATAAATGGCGTCACTTATCTTACAGCAGTTATTAAAAAAACTGTTTTAACTGCTCAAAAATCAGGAAAACTTACTATTGATCCTATGGAAGTTACTTGCAATACCAGAGTACTAAATCAACAAAACAGAAGCCGTTCTTGGCCTAACTTTGGTAATATTTATAGTCTCAAAAAGGAGTTTATCTCTTCACGTCCAATAGTAATAAATGTTTCAGAACTCCCTAATCCAAAGCCTAAAGGTTTCAAAGGAGCAGTTGGAGAATTCAATATTTCATCAAATATTGACAAGATAGAATTAAAAGCAAATGATGCGATCACATATTCTATTAAGATCACAGGAACGGGAAACATTGAATTAATAGACGCAATGAAAATAAATTTTCCTGAAGATTTTGAGGTTTATGATCCAAAAATTAATGATAACATAATTGAAGGTGGAAATAAAAGAAGCACTAAAAATTATGAATTTCTCTTAATCCCAAGATATGAAGGGAGCTATGAAATTCCATCTTATACCTTTATTTTTTTTAATCCAAAAACAAAAAAATATATTACCAAGAAAACATCCAAATACAATATTTCAGTACTTAAATCAGATAACAACGAAAAAGGTTACGTCCCAATTACTCAACAAGAAATAATAGAATCAAACAAGGATATAAATTATATTAAGATAGATACAGTTTTAGTTAAAAAATCTGATAAAAACCAAAATTTAAAATTATTCTATCTCTTATTCTTCCTGCCAATATTAGTAATCATAATACTTCGAATAATTCTATTCTTTAAAAAAGATATTATCACAAATATATTGGATAGAAAACATAAAATTGCAAATAAAATTGCAAATAAGAAATTAAGAAAAGCGAGTGAATGTATAAAAAATAAGAATTTTGAAGGTTTTTTTGAAGAAACTGAAAAATCTCTATGGGGTTACTTTGCAGATAAATTTAAGGTTCAAATTGCTGATCTTTCAAAAGAAAGTGTAGAATCTTATTTTAATGATAATAATATAAAAAAAGATGTAGAAATTCGGTTTATTGAACTTATTAATCACTGTGAATTTGCTAGATATTCCCCTTCAAATAATAAAGATAAACAAATGTCAGGTATATTATCCTCAGCAAAAAAAATAATTATTGATGTAGAATCAGAGTTAAAATGAAAAAACTAATATTTATAACATATATTATTTCTAGCTTTAGTACTCTAGCAAATGACACATTATTTTTAAGTGCAAATAACGACTATTCTAACGAACAGTATTCAACTGCAATAGTAAAATACGAAAGCATTATTAATGATAATTTAGAGAGTCCAGAACTATACTACAATTTGGGTAATTGTTATTTTAGAACTAATGAAATACATAAAGCAATATATTATTATGAAAAAACTTTAAAGCATAATCCAAATTTTAATGGTGCTAAAGAAAACATAAACTTATGTAAAGAAAAACTAATAGATAAAATAGATGTTATGCCTGAGTTGTTTTACAAAAAACTATTTGGTAAAATTAAGAATTCTATTTCTTTTAATACTTGGATTATTTTAACACTTATATCAATCTGGATGATGCTTTTTATTTCAATATATAGTCTTTTAAGAAGAAGAAGAAACTATATCGCTAGATTTAGTTTACTATCATTAGCATTAATATTATTTTGCATTACAATTAATATAAATAATGACTATTTAAATAATAGATCTGCAATAATTTATACATTATCAACTGATATTATGAGTGCGCCATCAGCAAAATCAACTAAAAAATTTACTCTGCATATTGGAACTAAACTGAAAATTAATGACCAGATAGGAGATTGGGTTAATATTAATATTGCAAATGGAAAAAAAGGTTGGGTCTTTTTAGAAGATATTAAAGAAATATAAACAGAGAATTTCTTAAAACATGAATTTTCTTAAATTATAAATAATAATTTAACTTCAAAGATGTACTCTTTTCTGATACTATGCTTTGCATAATATCTAAATTATAATTAGTTATTGGATTTGAAAACCCAGCTATATTCTTTATATTTGTGACAAACATTAATCATATTAATAAATTATGAACTTTAAAACCGTAATTCTATATCTAGTATTAGCGCTATTTTTAAATACTAGTTTAAAAGCAGTACCAACTGATGATTGGACAAATTATTATTCAGATAATGAGATAAAAATAGAATATCAGTATTTAAACTGTGAATATTTAGAGAGCTACAACCAAGAATTTGTTATTTTAAAAATTATAAATTTAACTAATAAGCAGGTAAGTGTTAGTTGGAATCATGAGTCGTGGTATGATAAAAAATGTATAAACTGTTCAGAAGATAATGCTAATGAATCATTTAGTGAAGTATTAATAAATGCGAATCAGTTTGTAACTGGTAATTGCAGTACACAAAACAATCTTAGAATTTTCTCCAAATTTAGTGACAGTTTATCTAATATGCCTGGAGTTAAAAAGATTGTTAAACTCACAAAATTTAAGTTGAAAAATATAAATATAAGATATGAATAAGAATTATACTTTTTTAAATAATCTAAAAATAGTTTTTACATTATTTATCAGTCTTCTAACCATCGAATCTTACAGTCAATGTCAAGTAACATTAGTATCTGTAAGAGATAGTATTGCATGTGGAGAAAGTCTTGATATTGAAACAGTTGGGTTAGGTGGATTACAAACTGATGACTTCTCAGGTAATACTCTAAGTGGTTTATGGCAAAGCGTTTCATCAGGATATACTATTGGTGGTCCTTGTGGTACAAATCCAAATGGTGGTGTCCATTTATGGTTTGGTACTGGTGCTGCCATTCCTAGAGAAGCAGTTACAAATCCTGTTGATGCATCATGCGGTGGAACAGTTAGTTTTGATTTTAGACAAGAAACACAATCAGGTAACTGTGATGGTCCTGACCTTCAAAACGAAGGAGTATACCTTGATTATAAATACCCTGGTGGATTATGGACAAACATAACATATTTTAGTCCAATTGGATTTCCATATACTGGATGGCAAAATCATTCATTTCCTATACCTGCACCTGCTCAAGTTAATGGAGTTCAATTTAGATGGATTCAAACTAATGCTTCTGGAACAACATGGGATTTTTGGGGAATAGACAATGTAGCTATCTCAAGCTGTACTAACTTTTATTATGATTGGACTGGACCTGGAGTAACTGGTTTTGCAGGAGATTCAGTACAAATATCTCCTACTGCAGATTCTACAATTTATTCAGTTATGTATACAAATGGAGTTAATGATACTTGCTATGATTCCTTAACAGTATATGTTGAACAAGCATCAATAGTTGCATCGGTTTTCCCTTCTGCGTGTACGGGTTCTGATACATTATTTGCTCAAGCAACAATTCCTTCAAATTGTTATTATAGATTAGAATGCTGGAATTATTTACCTCCTCCAGGCGCAAATTATGCAGGATGGCAGGTTCCTAATACTACCCCTCAGGCATATCACAATCTTGATTTAATGGTTAATGGAAGCTTACAAAGTAATTACACAATGATTGGTGGACTTAATTTTACATCTGAAGATTACTTAATTCCCTTAACTGACGGAGAGTTAATCGATCTTATGTTTACATCATTAGGAACAGGAGCTAATGAGGCGATGTACAGATTATATGATAGTCAAAATAATCTAATCATAACACAAGGATTTCCAGGATCAGTTCCTGGTAATTTAATTGCTCATAGCGTATCATGTCCCGCGACTGCAACTTATAATTATTCTTGGATAAATCTTACAAGTGGTGGAGTTGCTGGTTTAAATGACCCAAATGTTCAAAATCCTCTTGCTACTGTTGCTCAGGTTACAAATTTTCAAGTTACTGCATATGATTCCCTAAATACAGCTTGTGAAGCAATAGATACTGTAACAGTCTTACCAAATTTAAATAATATTACTGGTAATATGAGTGGACCTACCAATTTATGTCTTGGCGATACCGTAGAGCTAAACTTTACCCTTGTTGGTCTACCTCCATTTGACTTAATATTAGATGTTAGTGATATAAATGGATCAACAATTCAAACATATCAACTTGATGCTAATGGATTAATTTCAAGTACTGGTCAACCTGTCATATTTACTCCAGCTATAAGTACAACATATTCAATACTTAGTCTCTCTGATATTACTGGTTGCCCTGGCTCTATAACAAACCCAGCTCTTGTTGTTACTGTTAATGAATATCCAACTCTTTCAGTAAGTTCAGTGAACACTACAATTTGTCAGGGTCAAAGTACTGTTTTAGATTTTAATTTGACTGGTACTCCAAACTTTACTGTTACAAGTAATTTTGGTTCATTATCTACAAACCTTACATTAGATGGAAATGGAAATGATGCTTTTGGAAATCCTATTAGTGTAAATCCAAATACAACAACAACATTTGATTTTCTTTCAGTTACTGGAAATAATGGATGTGCAACAACTCTTATTAATACTAGTATTACAATAACTGTAAACCCAGCAATAAATGCTGGTAATAATGCATTTCTGTCATTATGCTCTGATGATGTAAATATTTATGCATTACAAAATCTAATTGGTCCTGGACAAGATACAACAGGATATTGGACAACTCCAAGTAATCAACTTCCAGTTAATCCTAATTTTTCTTTTAACCCGCAAACAATGGCTGCAGGAAATTATACATATACTGTAGAAGGACCTCCATGTCCTGATGATTTAGCTACAGTAAATATAAGTTTTGTAGCTCCACCTTTTTCTGGTTTTGCTACTAATCAAGAAATCTGTATTAACAATTATAATGCAGGCAATCCTTATGATTTAAACGCACTACTAACTAATGCAGACCCATCAGGTGTATGGACTTCAGCAGGAACAGTAATATCACCTCAAATAGATCCAAATACATATGGAGCAGGAGTACATCAATTTAATTATGAAGTCTTTGGAACAGCTCCATGTAATAATATGACAACAACGACTACACTTTCAATTAATCCCACTCCTATTGTTAATAGCTTTACATCTAATATTCCTGTTGTAGCTCAAGGATATGATGTTGATATGATTGTTGATATGTCTGTAGGATCTCCTCCATTTACAATTGGACTAATTGATGATGACACTCCGCAAAATTCTCATACTATTAATATTGTTTCTCCAAATATGATGGGATTAGTTAATGTAATTCCTGCTTTAATACCAACAACAACATATTCTATCACAAGTATTATAGATGGTAAAGGTTGTTCAGCAACTTCAGCACTAACAGTACCAGTAATAGTAGATCCTTATCCATTTATTGATCCATTTACAACTTCAACTGCTGTAATTTGTGAGGGAGATGCAGCTTCTATTTCAGTTGTACTAGTACTTGGGGAGGCTCCAATTGTTGTAGAATATTCATATAATGGAAATAACTATACTTATAATTTAGGAGGTATTGGACAGATTACACCAATTTCTGCTACTATTCCATTAGATATTACAGGTCTACAATTTGGAAGCAATCAAATTACAATTAACAGCCTTACAGATAATAGTGGAGTCTCGACACCTTCTAATCAATTACCTCCACCAGTAACAATAATTATGAATGCTAATCCTGATGTAATTTTCACTAGTTCAACACCTGAAATTTGCTATAATGATCCTGCAATACTAAATTTTGACTTTAGTGCAGGAAGTCCTCCTTTTACAATTGATTACTCAATAAATTCAACTAATCAAACTCCTATAAATATTAATGGTAGTGGTGGACAACAGTTTACTATAAATCCTAATCCTGGAGTTGGTCTTAATAGTTATGATATAATAAATATAACAGATGTTAATGGATGTATTAACACACCTAACCCTTCTAATACAACAATTTTAGTAAATCCTACACCTGATGTAAACATAACAGTAAGTGGTGCAAACCCAATATGTGAAGGACAAGATTCAGAACTATTCTTTCCAATTATTTCAGGTACTCCTCCATTTAACGTGAATTATATTGCTGGAGTATCAGCTTTATCAATTGATATTGATGGTAGTGGAAATCAATTGTCTACAGGAACTCCAATGATAATTTCTCCAAATATAACAACTACTTATACACTATCATCAGTTACAGATGCCAAGGGATGTACAAATAGTTTAAGTAATAGTGCTACATTAACTATTAATGAAATTCCTAATGTCATTGTAAGTGGAGATACTGAAATATGTGATCAAGATGATACTCCATTATTTTTCACATTCACATCTGGAACAGCACCTTGGACGGTTAGTTATAGTGTGGCAACTTCTCCGAGCTCAATAACTTTGTACAATACTAATGACTCAGTCATTGTGAATCCAAATATTACTACAACATATGTTTTTACAAATATTAGTGATAATAATTGTTCTTCTACTCTTAATGAAGATGTGACTATAACAGTCAATCCATTACCTCAATCAATTATTAGTGGTGGTGGTTCTGTTTGTGATGATGGAAGTACAATAGAGGTTAAAGTTGTAACAATTGGAGGAACACCAAATTACAATATCAATTATAATGCTGGCTTAAATAATCAATTTGTTGCTGATGTTGGAAGTCCATTTGTTATAAATGCTAGTGAATCAGGAATATATACATTAGCTGAAGTTACAGATAGTAAAGGATGTATTGCTCAAAGTATTAATGGTAGTGCAAATGTATATGTTAACGATTTTCCAGAAGTGGTTCTACAGGCATACCCTCAACCTACAACAATTACTAATCCAAAGATTAGTTTTATTGACGCCTCTTCTAATCACATAAGTGGATTCTGGGATTTTGGTGATGGTAATATTGAATTTACTAATTTTGACTTACTAACCCATACATACTTAGATACTGGATCATATGAAGTGATGCTACAAATTGAAAGTGATAGTGGTTGTATATCAATTGCTTACCAAACAATTATTATTGCTCCTGATTTCCTTGTCTATATTCCTGATGGGTTTACTCCAAATAATGATCTTAAAAATGATTTCTATCAACCAATTGTTAGTGGCGTAACTAGTTATGATTTTAAAATCTATAATAGATTTGGTCAGGTTATTTTCAAAACAAATGAATATACTGATGTTTATTGTTCAAGCGGATGTTCTGCCGCATGGGATGGTCTAATGAATAATGGAGACTATGCAATGGTTGGTAATTACACATATTCAATGGTTGTATTTGACCTAAATGGAAAAGAGAGAACATTTCAAGGTAATATCTCATTAATGAGGTAAGTTGGAAACATAAGATTTAATTAAATCTTATTCTAAGATTCCATATTATATCCTTAATATTGCCGTTTTAAATCAGGAAAAATATATTATGTACAGAGCATTATTAATTTTTATTGTATATTTCTATTCATCTAATATTATGGCTCAAGGGACTTGTTCAACTGCTCTTCCTTTTTGTACTGGTTCAAGCTATACTTTCCCTGCTTCTATAAATACTTCGCCTCCCCCTGGATCTAATTTTGGGTGTCTTGGCACCCAACCAAACCCTGCATTCTATTTTATGGAAATTGCTAATCCTGGGAACTTAACAATCTATATGACAACAAATCCTCAAAGAGATATTGATTTTATTTGCTGGGGGCCATTTTCTAATCTAAGTACAATGTGTAGTCTCTTAAATACTGCTCCAATTGAGGATTGTAGTTACTCAGCTTCCTGGAATGAAACGTGTCAAATTAATGGTGCATTAACAGGTGAATACTACTTATTACTTATTACTAACTACTCAAATCAACCTACAGATATTACCTTTTCTCAAACAGGTGGACTTGGAACTACTAATTGCTGTATTCTATCTGGAAATGCAGGAGATGATAATATTATATCTATTTGTCAATCAGACTCTACATTTAATTTAATGGACCAATTATTAGGTTCTCCTAACCCTGGGGGGACATGGTATGATTCAACAAATAATATCCTAACAGATACAATATTTGATCCTAGCATAGGATCATCAGGCTTATACTCATATATTGTATCAGGAGCTTTAGGTTGTACTAGTGATACAAGTTATTTAGATATTTCTCTAAATATCAATCCAGTGACTAACTTTCCTTTAATAAGTAATCAATGTTCAAATGAACCTGAAATTAATCTAAACACAGCAACTCCAATAGGTGGTAATTATATAGGAACTGGAGTAAATGATAGTATTTTTACCCCAAATTTTGTAGGCCTTAATACTATTAGTTATATATATAGTGATACAAATAATTGTACAGATACATCTACTCAAAGCTTCGTCGTATACGACACACCAAACATATCTCTTAATATATTAAATGTTTCATGCTTCGGTTTTTCTGACGGTCAAATTAATATTAATATTTCTGGTGGAACACCTCCATACATAGAAGATTGGGGAGGATTTAATCCTATATCACTAATTTCAGGAACATATGGATATCTTATTGCAGATTCAAATAATTGTATAGTGAATGATACAATAGTAATATATGAACCACCTGGATTTTCAACAAATATTAATGTAAATAATGTTGATTGTAATGGTAATAATAATGGAGCTTGTGCAGTAGCCTTTCAAATAGATTCATACCCCTCTTCATATGGAACCTTATCAGATTTATCATATTGCATATCAAAACCAGGAACCAATACTTTTAGTAATATTAAGCATGTACAATTAATAGGTAATAATTATAATATAGATAATAATACTACTGGATTATGTGACACTTATGAGGATTATACCTCACAGTATGCTGACCTAACACAAGGTCAATCTTATTCTGTAACAGTTAGCCTTGGAGATTGTAATGGATATAATTTTCCTAGTGGAGGGTATGTATATATAGATTGGAATGTAGATGGTGATTTTACTGATCCAGGAGAAGAGATTGGATCTATTCCTTTTGGAGATACTGTTGCTAATACTTCTATAACAATTCCATTTACAGTTCCAAGTTCTCTTACTTTTGGACCAACAAGAATGCGAGTAATGACTCAATTTTCTAGTATTTCTAACATTTCAACAATGACATCATGTGATCAAGGTGTATATTCTCCTTCAACTTCAAGCTATAGTGAGCCATGGTATGGAGCAACAGAAGATTATTCTGTTTCTATTTATCCAGATACTACTAATCAAACATTTCTATGGTCTACTGGCCAAACAACAGACAGTATAAATAATCTATATGCTGGACTATATACACTTACTACCTCAAGTAATGGCTGTTCATACACTGATTCTATTATAATTAGTGAACCTACGGCCTTATCTGTATCAACTAGTATAACTAATGTAAGTTGCAATGGAGGTAATGATGGTAGTATTCAATTTAATGTTAGTGGAGGAACACAAGGTTACATAATCAATGTAGCTAATTATAGTCAAATACTTTCATCAGGATCAACCTTTTACTCAACACCTGCAACATTGATAGCAGGTAGTTATCCATATTCAGTTAATGATATTAATGGTTGTATAATAATAGATACTATTTATATAATAGAATCTGCAGCAATATCATTAGTTGAGAATATTACTACAATTAGTTGTTTTGGTGGTAGTAATGGTAGTATTGATCTTACTATAAATGGAGGAACAGGTCCTTTTAATTTCTTATGGAATACTAGCGATACAACAGAAGATATTTCTAACCTAAGTATGGGTACCTATATATATAACATT
>JABGXK010000022.1 GCA_018675825.1 Flavobacteriales bacterium
AACGCGTCTAACTACAATCCTAATGCAACTATTGATGATGGATCTTGTACTTACTACAGTTGTTCTGACCCTGTTCCTTCTGGATTAGGTAATAACTGGACTACAGATACTAAAGCAGAAGTTACTTGGGATAATATGAACGACAGCTCTTGTATGGTTTGGAAGTATTATGTACGTTATCGTGCAGTAGGTGATCCTTCTTGGACTACTAAGTCAGCTGGTGTTGGTAATGGACTATGTAACTTCGGTCTTAATACAACTACTAAAGTATTACAGAATTTAACTTCTAGTACTACTTATGAGTTTAAGATGAAAGCATTCTACTGTGGTGGAACTGAGTCTGGATATTCTTCTCCAACTCAATTTACTACTGGAGATGATTGTCCTCCAATGGCTAACCTAACGGTTACAACATTTAATAGCAACCATGCAAAAGCAAGATTCGACTGGGATACTACAGGCGCATATGTATTTGCAAGAGTTGCATTAAGAGTTGATACTGTTGGAGCTACTTGGTTAACAGCTGGTGGATTTGGAGTTTACTATCCAACACTAACTGTTAATAAGTTTGGACTACAATCAGGTGAGTCATATAGAGCTCAAGGTAGAACATTCTGTGATGCTAACATTACTTCTTACCGTTCTTGGTGGACAAGTCCAATATTCTGGACTCAGCCTGGATCACTTCCTATAAGAGGTGAAGGTGGAACAACAATCAATAACTTAGATGTTTATCCTAACCCATCTAGAGATATATTCAATGTAACATTTGTTGCAGAGGATATTCAAGATCTAGAAGTTAGAGTAATCAACGTAGTTGGTGAGGTTGTTTATACAGAAGCTTTAGAGCAGTTTGTTGGTGAATACACTAAACAAATTGACCTAACTGATAATTCTAAAGGAGTTTACTTCTTAGAAATCACAACTAATTCAGGTGTGGTTAATAAGAAATTAATTATCCAATAAGGAAAGTTAGTTAAGCTAAAAATTGAAGAAGCCCGAACATTTGTTCGGGCTTCTTTTTTTTTAAAAAATTTATAAATTTTTTTTATAGTAAGCTGTAGTTAAAATAATTGATCAGTTCTTTTTCTTTACTTAATAGAGAATTGATTATTTGTATTTGATCCTTAGATAGAGCGGATATGTTTTCTTTATTTAGATTCTTAATAGCCATCTTTTTTTTCTTATGCATATTATGGGCATTGAATTGTAGGTCTGTATTGATATCTGATAGAGAAGGAATAAATGTAGTTATCTCTTTCTTAGCCTTAATAGGATTATCTGCTAGCGCTTCATAGCTTAGAACTAAAACTTCATTTAGTTTTTCAATATTGCTTTTTTGAAATTTTAGGTAGCTAATATATTTATTAGTAGCTATCATTATATCAGTGTTATACCTTCTTATATTACTTTGAATTTGAGCATATGGATTTCTCACTAAGCAGATATACTTACTACCAACAAATATTTTGTCAATATTTTGAGCTCTACATATATTTGGGGGACTTTTCTCCAGTAGGATATCTTTGGACCTATCCCAGTATTTATGCCATATTTTTTTTACCCTTTTCCAATCAATTTCTTTTTTAGGATCCCAGCGATCATCATTAAATAGTATCTCTTTAGCTCCTGGTAGGTGTTGTCCCTCTCTAAGACCTATGTTGTTATTACAACTTACATTTTTAGAAGTAGAAATAATTTCAGTCAGTAGGGTTGATCCACAAAAAGGTGGGCTAAGAATAAATAAATAATGGTTTTTCTTTTTTGCAAGCAATAAGTTCTTGAGAGCTAGCTTTTGTGATACACCAAAAAAATATAGTGTTCTTTTTTTAGAATCAAGTTTATTGATGTAATTCATAAGCCAAAAGTACAAAACCTTTTTTTCTGTTTTTAGGATTTAATTCTTTCAAGCTAAAAAGAGTACTTCTAAATTTATAATATAAAGCTAAAAATAATATAAATTATTACTGTTAATTATAATTTTTATAAGTTTACTGTATTATAAACTAAATTTTAAGGCCATGAAAAAAACATTATTCTCTATAGTACTATCTCTAAGTTGTATTTTTTCCTTTGCACAGATCACTGTTACTCATATGGACCTTATGGTTGTAGGAGATGAATTTTATGAAGCAATAGATGATAATCCTTCTATAATATTAGGAACTGCAGGGCCAAATAAAACATGGAATTTTTCATTCTTAAATGCTATAGAACAAGATACTGTTAGTATTGTTTCTCCTCTTGCAACACCATTTGCTAGTTCGTATCCAAATGCTTCTCTATGTATGGTTACAGAAGAAGATGGTTGGGGTGGACCGACAATAAATTATACTTATATGAATAAAGATAATACAGGAATTTATATTCTAGGAGAATCCGATGTAGTTCTTCCTACTCCAACTATGTTTATGCCACTTCCATTAACTTATGGAGCTACACATGTTGATGGTCCTATTTCTGCTGAAGATCAAATGTATTCTGGACCTACTTTAGATTGGTATTTCCCCGATACAATGGCACCACTGCTTTCTGGGGGTTCGGCTCATACTATTGATTCTGCTTTAGTTTCTGCAGTTATAACGAATACTTTTGATGTAGATGCTTGGGGAACAGCAAATATGCCTGATGGAAATGATTACGATGCCTTACGAGTTATGGCAGAGATGAACTATACATACTCGATTCTTGTTTACTGTTCTGATACCATAACTATAACAGGGGCTGGCTCAGGCTGGTTTCCAGCTGGTGGTGATACAGATATTCAAAATGAAATCTTTTTTATGTCTGACAATCCCAACGTAAGATATCCCCTTGTTGTATTAGCTATGGACTCTATATATGTTGTGGATGCTACATTTCTTAATGGATCTTCACTTTCTTCTGTAAATACTATAGATGAAACAAGTTTTAATGTATACCCTATTCCTTCAAGCTATAGTGTAACTATTCAGGCTAAGACAGCATCTAATAGTAATAGTTATGAATTATATAGTATTAGTGGAGTCTTGGTAGATAAACAATCTTTTAATCAATCTGCTCAATTAGATCTAACAAATATTGCTAAGGGAACATATGTTTTAAAGATTCATTCTTCTGATGGGTATATAAATAAGAAGATTATAGTAGAGTAATACAGCTTTATTTAGAATTTATATTTGCTTATCTACTATGCATGATATTTATAAACCTATGTTTTCTATTGATCCCAAGGTTACCTATTTAAATCACGGATCTTTTGGAGCTTGTCCCAAAGAAGTTTTTAATTCTCTCATTGATTTTCAAAGGAAATTAGAATTTGAGCCTGTTAAACATCTAGCACATGATATCTATCAACACCTAAAAGAATCTCGAAGTGCATTATCAGAATATGTTAATTGCCATATTGATGATATAGCTTTCTTTCCAAACCCTTCCACAGCTTTAAATACACTTATTAGAAGCCTAGATATAACAAAAGGGGATCAGATACTAACCACGAATCATGAATATGGAGCTCTAGACAGGACATGGAGATTTATATCTAAAAAAAGAGGTTGTGAGTATATAAAATTAGATGTAGCTATTCCATATACAGATAAACAGCTTATTATAGATAGTTTTAAGAATGCCATAAATAAGAATACTAAGGTTATCTTCTTAAGTCATATTACTAGCGCTACAGCTCTTATCTTGCCTATTAAAGAGATAATTGAACTTGCAAAAGAACATAATATTTTAACCATTATTGATGGCGCTCACGCTCCAGCACAAATTGATTTAGATATTAAAAATCTGGACCCAGATTTTTATTGTGGAGCTTGTCATAAATGGATGTGTTCTCCAAAAGGAGTAGCTTTTTTATATGTTAAAAAGCAGTATCAAGATATGCTTGAACCTCTAGTTGTTAGCTGGGGCTATGAAGCTGAGTACCCAAGTGATTCACAGTTTTTAGATTATATGCAGTGGCAAGGAACTAATGATATTTCGGCATATCTTACAATTCCTGATACTATTAAATTCTTAAAAAAGCATGATTGGAAAAAAAAGGCTCAGCACTGTAGAGCTCTAAATCTATGGGCAAAAAATGAGATATGCACTGCTTTAGATACCTATGCAACTGGTGATGATCAATTTCTTGGTCAGATGACTACCATTGCATTTAAGCTAGAAGAACCACTTAAAGAACAAATAGATTTTTATACAAAGTACAAAATACAATTGCCATTTATTAAGTGGAATGATAAGACCTTTTTTAGGATCTCTCTTCAAGTATATAACAGTAAAGAAGATATTAATTATCTTATTAAAAGCCTCTTGCAATATCGAGCATCAAAATAAAAATTTAGTTTTTTATTCATGATTAAAGTATATTTGAATAATGAAAAAATGTATTCCTATAATATTATTTCTATTTTTTAGTATGATTATAACTTCACAAAATAATATTAATAGAGGCTATAAGCTTAGTGTTGGTGATCCGGCCCCAAAGATTGATCTCACATTACTTGATGGAAGAGTTCTTAGTAATGAGAATTTAAAAGGGAAGGTAGTAGTAATACAGTTTACAGCTTCATGGTGTGGGGTGTGTATTAAAGAAATGCCCCATTTAGAGAAAGAGCTTTGGCAGCGTTTTAAGCAAGATGAATTTATTCTTATAGGTGTTGATCTAAAAGAGGAAATAGATGTTGTTAAGCGTTTTATTAAGAAGACTAAGGTTACCTACCCTTTTACTATTGATCATGATGGTTCCTTTTTTGAATCCTTTACTTTCCCAAATGCAGGAGTGACAAGAAATATTGTGTTAGATAAAAAGGGAAATATATCTTTTCTTACTAGGCTTTATGATGAGAAAGAATTTTCTGATATGGTAGATCATGTAGAGAAACTATTAAGTAAATAAGTAAAGCCTTAATCCTGATTGTATTTTTAATGCCTTTAGCCTCTTATGGATCATTTCCAGTTAAAGAAAACCGATAAAGCTTAATTAGTTAGCTACTAAGTACTTTAATAAGCCTACTACTTCTAAGGGATATAATACAGTTAAAATCTAATTTAAAAACACCTCTAAAAGATAAACAGTATAGCTATAAGAGATTAAATACTTCTAAAGATTACTTTAATATAATTCCAAATGCTAGACCATTAATTGACATGCTACCATTTTCATAGTCTTCTTTTGGCTCAATAATATTATATCTAACACTTACACCAAGTGTTTCTGATAGTTGACAAGCAAGGCCAAAGTTTAGTCCAAAATCAAGACTAGAAGGTTGTTCACCATCTAAGCCATTTGTTACCCATATTTTATCAGCAATATTATAAAGTCCACCTCCTAGGCTAAGATTAAAATTTGAAGTTAATTCAAGCGATAAGTTTGAGGATATAAATGTGTAATCAAACCCTTTAGATATTCCTGCAGTACCAATGAGATCCATACGTTCAGATAGGTTAACTATTGAGCTTATCCCCATTACATACGAAGTAATGTTTTTACTCTTTAGCTCACCTTCTCCATTTTCATAAAATTCAACTTCTAGCATTGAGTAATCTGCAAATACATGACTCTCTTGAGCTTTTGTTGTATTAGATATAAGTACAGTTATAAAAAGTAGTGTAATTAGTTTTTTCATGATATATATTTTTGCAAATTTACGAAATATTTACAATATTAAATATATACATATTAATAGTGATATTTTGTCTGCTAATTACAGGTTTTTTGATTGTATAGAATGCATTTATTTTTTTAACTAATTAATACTTGTTTAAATTTTATAAGTTTGCTTTATCAAAAAAACAATATTTCTTTTTCTATTTCTGCCAGTCTTTATTTTTGGACAAAACCCAAATTATTCTGAAGATATAGCTCCAATAATTTACGGAAAATGTCTTCACTGTCATCATAGTGGTGGTATAGCTCCTATATCATTAGAAACATATGCTGATGCTATTTCTAATGCAGGATTAATACAACATGTTACTTCTACTGGAGAAATGCCTCCGTGGCCTCCAGACACACTTTTTCAGAATTATGCATATGAAAATACGCTTTCCATAGATGAGATAGGCACTATACTTGACTGGATTGTTAATGGGGCTGCACTTGGAGATACTACACTATTACCTCTGATGCCAAATTTTTCAAATTCATCTCTTCTAGGCCCTGCCGACTTAGAGATACAGATTCCTACATATTCAAGTACTGCAACTTCAAATTCAGATGATTATGTATGTTTTTCGATTCCAACAGGATTAACACAAGACAAAAAAATTAGAGCTATAGAAGTGATTCCAGGAAATATACAAACTGTTCATCATGTACTTGTTTCAATAGATGAAAATGCTAGTTCCTCAATTACAGTTACATCAGATTGTATGGCGCCAATGGGAGACTTAGTATATGGATATGCTCCAGGGTCTTTACCAATAGTATACCCAATAGATTCAATCAATAAATTTGGAGTGGTATTGCCCTCTAATAGTAGTATTGTATTAGGAATGCATTACCCTGAAGGGAGTTTTGGCCAGTTAGATAGTACAAAGGTTAGGCTTTACTTCTATCCGCAGAGTACAGTTATTAGATCAATAACAACAGAATTTTTAATTAGTGAGGGCTTACCTCCTGATCAGCCATTTACGCTTCCACCAAATCAAATTACACCAATATCATCTTCATTTGGCCCAATTATGAACGATATGTCTGTAATGTCTGTTTTTCCTCATATGCATCTTTTAGGAAAAGAGATGGAATGTTTTGCTGTTACTCCACTTAACGATACTATAAATCTTATTAGAGTTAATAATTGGGATTTTGAATGGCAAGGGTTTTATTTCTTTAAAAAATTTATTAAGATTCCCGCTGGTAGTATGATATATGCGAGCGGAAGTTATGATAATACAGTTAGTTCTAGTAATCCTAACCCCGTTACTGTTCAATCAGGCTATAATACACAAGATGAAATGTTTGTTTTTCTTTTCCAATTTTTAGCTTATCAGTTGGGAGATGAGAATATATTTATTGAGAATGGTACTATATCTACAAATACCTTTGAAGGAATAACTGGTTTATCACCAAAAAAATTATTGAAGACAACAAATATTATAGGTCAGACAATAAAATCACAAAGAAATACTCCTTTGTTTTATATTTATAATGATGGAAGTGTAGAAAAGAAAATAATTCTTGAATAAGAATTTTCTTCTATTGAAAATACCAAAATCAGTTATTTCAAGTTATTACTATAATAAGTAGCTTGTAGCAATAAAAAAGTACTATTATTTAATTATATGAAAGCATATAGCATTATATTTTTTTTATTCTTTTCTTTTTTTTCTTATTCGCAAACATTTGATTATTTACCTACCTCAACTACTAATCAAATAGTTAGTCATAGTTATTATAGCTTATCATATTCAGAAAAACATGAACAAGCAGAATGGGTTGCATATGAATTAAGCAGAGAGAGAGTATCTGGAAGTGCTGAGCGTACAAATAATTTTAGAGTAGATAGAAAAGTAAATAGTGGTTCTGCTGTATTAAATGATTATAAGGGTTCAGGGTATGATAGAGGTCATTTAGTTCCTGCTGGTGATGTAAGATTTTCAAAATTAGCAATGAGCGAGAGTTTCTATTTAAGTAATATTTCTCCTCAAACTCCTTCTTTTAATCAAGGGATATGGAAAAAACTTGAGAAGCAAGTTAGGACTTGGGCTTACGAGAATGAACATCTTTATATTATAACTGCTGGTGTCTTAAGCTCTTGTTCATCTACTATTGGTTATAATAAAGTGGGAGTTCCTGACTATTACTATAAAGTTATTCTTGATAATAATGAGCCAGAGATAAAAGCTATTGCCTTTGTATTACCTAATAAAAAAGGGACACAAAAACTTTCATATTATGTTACATCTATTGATTATGTAGAGAGTATTACGGGTATTGATTTCTTTCCAGAATTACCAGATTATTTAGAAGATAAATTAGAATCAAAATCTTATGTAAATCAATGGTCATGGAAAAGCACTTCCTTTAGCAGCTTATCTAGTATTTCTACTACAAAACAATGCCAAGGGACTACCTTAAAAAATAGAAGATGTAAACGCAAAACTAAAAGCAAATCAGGATATTGTTATCAACATAAATCCAAGATAAATAGTATTTATAAAAACATCCCTAAAAAGACTATTACATTAAGATGCTCAGCAAATACAAAATCAAGTAAAAGATGTAAAAGAAAAACTAAGAATAATAGTGGTAGATGTTGGCAACATCAATACTAAATACTTTTCTGTTATGAATCGCTTTTAGGGTCTGCTCCGAATTCATTTTCTCCAGCATCTCCTTCAATTAAAGTAAGAATGAAATTGTAGACAGGTATTAACATGAACCATCCCGATTTTCCTGTATCATGCATTCTTCTTACACTAACAGCTATAAAAGGCACTAATAATCCAAGATAAACAATCCAAGTAAGGAAGCCAAATCCTATTGTAAGTGCCATTATAACATCAATTATTGATGTACCAATTATTAAAAGAATAAAGAATAAATAGAACATCCAATATTCTTTTCTTCTTGCTCTTCCATTAAAGTTAGCATAATTATCTCTAACTACTTTTAAAAACATTTCCATAATTATTTTTTTTTGTTATAAATTCAAATATACAATTTTATATTATATCTCTAGATTTTGAGCTTTTAATGCTAAGTGTTATTTAGTCTTTTGGGTTTGCTCCATACTTATTTTCTTTCTGCTCTCCTTCTATTAGGAAAAGAACTAAAAGCCAAATAGCACCAAGTAAAGGGATGAGACCGATTAATAAAAACCAGCCACTTTTTCCAACATCATGAAGCCTTCTTACAGCGGCAGCCAATCCAGGTACAAAATGTGCAAGCCCTACTAAAAGATAACATATTCCATATGGTAATCCAAAAAAAGAAGATCCTATAATTAAATCTAGTATTGTAGCAATTATGATCATTATCAAATAAAATAAGTACCACATCCAATATTCTTTTCTTCTTGCTCGACCACTAAAGTTAGCATAGTTTTGTGTCATTACTTTTAAGTACCAATTCATAGTTATTATTATTATTATTATTACTTTTATTCTATACAAATATAAACATATGAAAAGATTAAAGTTTTTTATAATTTTATTTTGGATGTTATTTTCTAAAAGCTATGATGCATATTGTACTTTTGAGCATACTCCTGATTTATCGAAGGAAGCAAATCCTTTAGTTACAATCTTAGGCCTTTGATTGGGATTTACTATTATTAGTCATTGGATTTTTAACGCTATACACTTGTTATACTTTATATCTAATATCATTTAAACCTGTTAAGCTTTTTCCAGAGGAAAAAGGATATTCATTTAGTAATTTTATTGCATATATGTATTTTGGAAAGAAAAGTAATTTACTTTCAGCTCTCTACAAACTACCTTCATTAAAAGATAAAAGATTTCATTACTCTTTTGGAAATATATTGGTAAGGTATTTAGTTTTCGCAGGATTTGTTTCAACAATTATGTGGCTCTTAATAAATAATTCTGAATTTTATAGAGATATTCATAATCACTTTGTTATTTATGGCATTCTTATTTCTGGAACTTATATTATATTGTATAATTATTATAAAATCAACTACAAAAAATATCAGCTTTCATAAAAAAAGACTCCTAAAAATTAGAGTTTTCTTATTTGTAATCAGGTAATGGAGTTTCCTGTTTGCTTTTTACAATATATTTTCTCTTAGTATTTTTTACAAGCCTTTTACGTATTTTTATCTTATGAATAACATCAAACAAATTAATGCTGAATTTATTGAAAAAAACACCAGTTTTTTGGAATTGATTTCTGAAATAAAACAGCATTTTTCTTCTGATCAAGTTATAGTTCCGATGCGTTATTATCATGATTTCCCAAATCCAGAAGTACAGGCTGATACTACTTTATTGTTGATGCCTGCATGGAATCCAAGTAAAAATGCTGGAGTAAAGATTATAACTGTAAGCCCAGAAAACGAACAATTTGATTTACCATCTATTCAAGGAACTTATATTTATTTTGATGCCATAAAAGGGTCTGTTAAAGCAATTTTAGAAGCCAAAAGCTTAACTGTAAAAAGAACTGCTTCTGCTTCTGCTTTGGCATCTTCCTATTTATCAAGAGAAGATGCATCCTCTCTATTAATGATTGGCACTGGAGCGTTGTCTATCAATTTAATCAAAGCACACGCTGCTGTTCGTCCAATAAAAGAAGTATTTATTTGGGGACGAAATTTTGAAAAAGCAACAGCTATTTGTGACGTTTTAAAAAACGAAAATTTTACAATTTCGGCTATAAAAACCATCAAAGAAAAAATAGCGAAAGTGGATATTATTTCGTGTGCTACACTATCAAAAAAACCTCTTGTTTTAGGCAAATATTTAAAAAATGGGCAACACATTGATTTGGTTGGTGCTTATAAAAAAGACATGCGAGAAGCAGATGACGAAACAATTTCTAAAGCATCTGTTTATGTAGATACTTTTCAAGGTGGCTTAAAAGAAAGTGGAGATATT
>JABGXK010000186.1 GCA_018675825.1 Flavobacteriales bacterium
AAAGAAGGAGGTTCTCCTCATAAAGCATTAAATATTGGTGAATTTGGTTCAGCAGGTTTAATGATTATTGCTTCTTATTTTATTATAAATGGAATGCTTCCAGAAGAAGTTGTTGGTGAAGATTTACCTCATGGAGCAATGGGTGTTTTTTGGGCAACTATTGCTGGTTTAGTTTTTGGGCTTTTAGTTGGAAAAGTAACAGAATATTATACTGGTACAGGTACAAAACCTGTTAATTCAATTGTTGAGCAATCAGAGACAGGTTCTGCTACTACAATTATTGCTGGACTAGGTGTAGGAATGATGTCAACTGCATTTCCAATTTTAATCATTTCTGCTGCAATTTTAGTTGCTAACTATTATGCAGGATTATATGGAATTGCAATTGCTGCTGTAGGAATGCTTGCAAATACAGGTATTCAGTTAGCTGTTGATGCTTATGGTCCAATTTCTGATAATGCTGGTGGTATAGCAGAAATGGCTGAATTACCTCCAGAAGTGAGAAAAAGAACAGATGAGTTAGACGCAGTAGGTAATACAACTGCTGCAATTGGAAAAGGATTTGCAATAGCATCTGCTGCATTAACTGCTTTAGCTTTATTTGCAGCCTTTATGAAGGTTGCTAAAATTGATAGTATCAATATTGCTAATGCTGAGGTTATGGTAGGACTATTAATTGGATCAATGTTACCATTTGTATTCTCTGCACTGGCAATGAATGCAGTTGGAAGAGCTGCAATGGCAATGATTGAAGAGGTTAGAAGACAGTTTAGAGATATTCCTGCTCTTAAGGCAGCTCTAGAAGTTATGCGAAAGTATGATTCAGATATGAGTAAAACATCTGCTGCGGATAGAAAAATATTTGATGCTGCGGATGGTATTGCTGAATATGATAAATGTGTAGATATTTCAACAAAAGCTTCGATTAAAGAAATGGTTGCTCCAGGTTTACTAGCTATTATTGTTCCTGTTTTAGTTGGATTTGGTGGCAAATGGTTTGGAATTGGTGGTCCTGAAATGTTAGGAGGGTTATTAGCAGGTGTTACTGCTACAGGTGTATTGATGGCAATATTTCAATCAAATGCTGGTGGTGCTTGGGATAATGCTAAGAAAATGATTGAAGAAAAAGGAGGTAAAGGAACAGATGCTCATAAAGCTGCAGTTGTTGGTGATACTGTAGGAGATCCATTTAAAGATACTTCAGGTCCTTCTTTAAATATTTTACTAAAATTAATGTCAGTTATTGCATTGGTAATTGCTCCATCGATAGTATCAGTATCTTCCGGAGATAAATCAACTCAACAAAAGGTGAATAGCACAGAAAAAACAGAGTTGACTATTACAAAACCTATTACAGTAGATGTTATTGATGGTAAAGAAATTTTAGTCTATACATATATTAATGACTATAGATATGATAACGTTAGGGATATGAATATTTTACAATCACTAACTCTGTCTAATGATTTAACATGTAGCTCAGGAGGTATGGCTTGTCAACAATTCATCTCATCATGTACAGATTTAATTATATTTGAAACGACTAATTCTCAGTTTGTAGCATCTAGTTCAGAAAACGAAGAGTTTGCAAATCAAGTATCTGGAGTTATAAATATTTCAGGTAAGAAACAGGATGCTGAAGTTCATTATAATTTACCAGGTGGTGATGCAAAAAAATTATCAGGTCAAATTGAATTTAATGATATAAAGATTAAGTTTAAAAATAAAAAATAGTTTAAGATAATTTTTTTAATCTATTTTCTAGTTTATTAATTATATCTTCTAGTTCGTTTTTATTTTCTGAGAAATCTATATTATCAACCTCTATAATAAGAAGTTCACCTTTATCGTATTCATCAATCCAGGCTTCATATCTTTCATTTAGCCTAGTTAGGTAGTCTAACCTTATGCTGTTTTCATAATCTCTACCTCTTTTTTGAATTTGTTCTACTAATTTTGGTACTGATGCTCTTAGGTAAATTAATAAATCAGGTCCTTTTATAAAGCTATCCATAATATTAAAGATTTCTTTATAGTTTTCAAAATCTCTTGAACTCATAAGACCCATTGAATGCAGATTAGGAGCAAAGATATATGCATCCTCATAAATTGTTCTATCTTGGATATAGTTATCTCCACTTTCTTTAATATCAACAATTTGTCTAAATCTACTATTTAGGAAATATACCTGTAAGTTAAAAGACCAGCGCTGCATATCTTTGTAAAAATCATTAAGATACGGGTTGTTCTCAACATCTTCATATTGAGCTTTCCATTTAAAGTGTTTTGACAATAAAGTAGTTAATGTTGTTTTTCCTGAGCCAATGTTTCCTGCTATCGCAATATGCATATTTTATTTTTTTACTAAGATAAAAAAGAATTTTTATTAGAGATAAAAAATAATAATGAGATAAATTATTGTTGAAAACTTACATTATTAATTTGTTTTAATTCTTCAAGTAATTTCCTATCCTCACTTAATCTTACAATTTTATTTTGTCCTCCAAGTTTCTTGTTTTTCTCTAACCATTTATAAAAAACACCTTTGCTCATAACCTTTATTTTAGGTTCTTTTATTATAAGGTTATTAAATCTCTTTGCTTCATAGTCAGAGTTAACCTCTTTTAATTTTAAATCTAGTATTTTTTTAAATATATCTATGCTGTTTGGTTGTTTATGAAATTCTATTAACCATTCGTGAGCTCCAGCTTTTTTGTTTATATATATCGGTGCTACTGTGTAATCAACTAATTCACAATTAGTTTCTTGGCATGCTATTTTGATAGCATAATCAGTATTACTTACCATCAATTCCTCTCCAAATGTGTTGATGCAGCTTGTTGTTCTTCCTTTTATTTTGATTCTGTACGGATTTAAGCTTGTAAATTCAATAATGTCACCAATTAAATATCTCCATAAACCAGAATTTGTTGTTATTACTATAGCATAATCAGTACCAGCTTCAGTGTTTTCTAATGTTATTGTATTATATGAATTTTGATAAAAATCTTCTTTTTTAATAAATTCATAAAATATTCCATAATCTAGCATAAGAAGCATGTCTTTTTTGTCTACTTGATCTTGTATTGCAAAAAAACCTTCTGAAGCATTATATGTTTCCAGATAATGCATTTTATTAGATGGTATTAACTTATTAAATTGATTCTGATATGGCGAAAAATTTATTCCGCCATGCATATAGAGCTCTAGATTTGGCCAGATTTCAGAAATATTATTAGCGCCTGTAGTTTCAATAATATTATTAAGAAGTATGAGCATCCATGATGGAACTCCAGATAAGCTTGTAATATTTTTTTTAATGGATTGATGAGTAATTTTTGCTAGTTTTTTGTTCCAATCCCTCATTATTGCTGTCTTAATATCGGGTACTCTATGCATATTTACCCAAAACGGGAAGTTATTAATAAGAATTGCAGAAAGATCTCCATCTGTAAATTTTGTACCTATATTTTGACTACCTCCGATAACTATACCTTTACCATTAAACATTTTACTATCAATATTATTATTTAGATAAAGAGCTAACATATCTTTGCCCCCTTTATAATGGCAATTATATAGAGCATCTTTACTAAGAGGAATAAATTTGCTTTTAGCATTTGTTGTTCCAGATGATTTAGCAAATAATTTTGTTTCCCCTGGCCATAAAATATTTTCCCCACCAGATCTTATTTCTTCTATATATGGGAATAAATCTTCGTAATTCCTAACAGGGATTTTATCTGAAAAATCAGTATAATTCTTAATCTTTTGAAAAAAGTGATCAGAACCAAATTTTGTATTTTCCCCTTTATTTATAAGGTATTTAAAGTTTCTTTTTTGAGTTTCAAACGGTTTTTTATTAACCAAACGGATTTGGTTAATGCGTTTTTTTAAGATGCTCGAAAGAATGGTGTTTTTAAATGGTAGTCTTATCAAAAAAATAATATATTTAAGCTTTGAAAATTACAAAAAATATGCTTTCAGATATAATTAAAAAGATGAATACTTCTTTAAATGATAATGTTCATTATACATTTAATATCAATAACACGAGTTATTTTATGAATGACTTGATTGGAAAAAAAATTATGATTAAATGGAGAGGAAAGGTTCTTTGTCATTGCGGTAAGGTGATGCAAAAGTTTTATAGATCTGGCTTTTGTTATAATTGTTTTTGGAGTTCACCTCTTGCTTCACAAAGTATTTTTAAACCTGAACTATGTACTGCTCATCTAAATATTGAAGAAAGAGATTTAGAATGGGAGAAAAAATTTCAATTAGCTCCACATTATGTTTATTTAGCAAACTCTAGTGGTATTAAAGTTGGGATCACGCGTTCTACTCAAGGAGTTATTAGATGGATGGATCAAGGAGCGAGTCAGGCTATAATATTGGCTGAGGTTCCAAATAGAAGATTTTCTGGAGATATTGAGGTTTCTATAAAAAGATATGTATCTGATAAAACAAATTGGAGAAAGATGTTATCTGGACAGCCCGTAACTATTGATCTTGTAAAGAT
>JABGXK010000023.1 GCA_018675825.1 Flavobacteriales bacterium
AGATGATATTTTTAATATCAGTTTTGTATCAGAAGAGATACAGACATTAAGTATTCGGGTATTGAATATAGTAGGGGAGGTTGTTTATATAGAATCTCTTGAGCAGTTTGTTGGAGAATACACGAAAAAGGTTAGTATAGGCAATAAATCTAGAGGAGTATATTTCTTAGAAATATCAGATAACAATGGTATAATTAATAAAAAAATTATTTTACAATAAATTAAACATATATGAAAAAAATATTTTCAATTCTAATAGTTTTATTTACTTCTACATCAATTTATAGTCAAGTAAATGATCTTACTTTGCAAGGTATTATAGATTTTGATTTGATTTCAGCAGGATATACTGGAAAAGCAATCCATCTTGTTGCTAATAATTATATTCCTGATCTTAGTATATATGGGATTGGGGTTGCAAATAATGCTAGTGGAGGTGACGGTCAAGAGTATTCATTTCCTCAGATGGCAATGAACGCAGGTGATCATTTGCTTTTAGCTAGAGATAGTTCAGCGATGTCTATTTATTTTGATGTCTGTTTTACAGAATTTGATTATATCCTACCTGCATCTAATGCTATCTCACAAAATGGTAATGATGCAATTGAGTTATTTAAGGATAGTATAGTTATTGAAACATTTGGAGATATTAATGTTGATGGTACTGGAACAGGGTGGGAATATCTTGATTCCTGGGCTTATAAAGATCCCTCAGGAAGTATTTCATTTGGTCCACATAACTGGGTTTTTGGCGGTGTTGAATGTACTATTGGTTCTGTAACTACGTTGACTTCTTCTTGTCCATATCATATGTGTACTTCTGGAGTGTATGTATCTAATGAAAAAAGTAGTTTTTTCTCTATATATCCTAATCCAAGTAAGGATTATATTACTTTAGAATCAGATTTTAATATTGAAAACATAACAATACATGACGCTCTAGGAAAGCAGATTAAAGATTTTAATTTTGAAAATAATAAGTTAAATGTTATAGGCTTCTCAAAAGGTATTTTTATTATTAGTACAACTAATAAAGGACATAAAATTCAGAAAAAATTTATTAAATTTTAACATATATTATGAATATTACATATTTAGTTTTATTTCTCATTATTATTAATTCTTGTTAGTTTTTTTGAAGTATTTTTTAGAAAATAATTTTAAACTAATCGCATCATTTTCTAATCATGAGTATGTAAATGAAAATTCATCAATTTTTGTTAATCTTGTTCTCCAGCTGAAGTTTTAATACATGAAAAAAGTATTTTTATTTTTGTTAATTCCTTTTTATTCCTTTAGTCAATCTTATGATATTTTATTTGTTGGTAATAGTTATACTTATTATAATGATCTCCCCCAAATGCTATCTAAGATTGCTAGCTCTTTTGGCGATAGCATAACATATGACCAAAGTACTCCTGGTGGTGCATCCTTATATTCACATTCACAAAATCAGACTACCATTAATAAAATTAATCAGCAAAATTGGGATTATGTTGTTTTGCAGGATCAAAGTCAAAACCCTTCATTAAGCCCCAATTATGTATCTGCTAATGTTTATCCTTATGCTAATGAATTAGTTAATCTTATTGAATTAAATAACATATGCACAGAACCTATTTTTTACATGACTTGGGGAAGAAAATATGGTGATCAATCTAATTGTAGTAATTACCCCCCTGTTTGTACATATTTAGGTATGCAACAAAGGTTAAGAGAAAGTTATTTGTTTATGGGAGTCGATAATAATGCTAGTGTTTCTCCCGTAGGGATGTCATTTAAAAATTCTATTTCTTTAGACAGTACAATAGAGTTGTATAATTCTGATTATAGTCATCCAAGTATTTATGGGTCTTATTTAGCTGCATGCACATTTTACTCAACAATTTTTAAGAAGAGCACTGTTTCTTGTTCTTATAAGCCAAATTCTATAACTTCAACTGAAGCTGTTTTTCTACAGCAAGTAGCAAGCTCAACTGTTTTAGATAGTTTATCTGTTTGGAATATTTTTCAAGCTAGTTTTGATTATTATATAGTTAATGATTCAGTTCATTTTATTAATAAATCTTCAAATTATGAAAATTGTGTTTGGGATTTTGGAGATTTTAATTTATCATTTGATGAAAACCCTTCTCATATTTATTCTCAAGCAGGAGCGTATAATGTTTCATTAAGTTGTTATAGTAACTCTGGATGTTTGATTGATGTTTTTACATCTCAAGTTAATATTAATATTACTTCTTTCGAAGATCAACTTCCTTCTAAAAAACAAATTATTAGATCATTTGATTTAATGGGTAGGAAGGTTAGGCCAAACTTTAATGGTTTATTGTTTCAAATTAATAATAAAGGAGATGTGCAGAAGAAATTTAATTTGGATTAATGTATTATATTTGGAAAATTAAATTTAATAAAGAATATGGATCTTATCAGCTTTGAAATTACAAGTATTTTAAAATTAATAATAGCATTAGGGCTTCTAAATGTATGGGTTTTGAGGTTTAATCAATCTACCTCTTACAGGTGTGGTGATGCTAATAATATGAAAGAAGAATTTGATAATTATGGTTTTGCAAGCTGGTTCATGTATGCCATAGGTGCATTTAAGGTTGTATTGGCTGGAGTTCTTTTGTGGAGTGTTTTTGTTAGAGAGTTTACCGATTTAACACTCGCATCCTCTACACAATCAGTTTACGGACTTACTGCTTATGATACGATAGACATCATAGGTCTTTTAGTTTTAAGTATAATAATGATAGGAGCTATCATTATGCATATTAAGCTAAAAGATTCTATTCTAAAATCTCTTCCAGCTTTTTTAATGTTAGTGATGTCATTAGCATGTGTTCTTTTAATGGCTGGTAATGATTTATTGCTTCTTTTATAAGTACTGAAGCTCTGGACACCAATATGTTCTTCTATTATCCTTTGTAATAGAACTGATTATTTTTTTTCCTTGTAAATCTTTTTCTTTTCCGTAAGCCATAAGCTGCAGTTTAGATTCTTTATCAGGGTTTTTAAAATCTCTAAGTTCAGCGCCTCCATGCTCATAAGCATCAATAATAATTGATTTTGCGTATTTACAAATTTTGTGTATTTCATTTCTACTTAAATCTCCCCATTTTTTATGTGGATGTATCTTAGCCGTATATAAAATTTCTGATTTTAGATAATTACCAACACCACAGAAATACTTTTGGTTTAATAGTATCTTACAGATTTCAATATTAGATTTAATATTTGTAATTAAGAAATCTGTATTCTCTTTTATTGAAGTGTTGTAGTTTAATAGGTCACGAGCTTTAAAGTATTTGGATTCTAAATCAACTTTATTTATTATTTTAATATTACCAAATCTTCTTGTGTCATGAAAATATATTGATGTTTCATCATTAGTTTTTATGCTTAGGTGAGTGTGTTTTTCTTTATTTCTTGTCCAGTTACCCGTCATTCCAAGGTGATATGAGAAAAATTTTTCCTCCCCTAATTCCATAAAGCTTGTTTTTCCGATGCAAAAAACTTTTTTGAATGTTAATGGAGTGTATGTATTTAATTTTTTGATAATATCTTCATATTTTTCCTTATATGGATCAGAGCAGTAATTAAATGAAATTATTTCCTTATCCTTTAGGTGATTATTTAAATAATCTGCTACTATTTTAACTTCTGGTCCTTCAGGCATTTTAGTAGTATTTAGATAGCTGCCTTCTAGCTTTTGTAATTTTTGGGGTAATGACTATTTTGCAGTATGGCTGCTCTTTGTTGTACTTGTAATAATCTTGATGATAATCTTCCGCCTTATAGAAGGCTTCAAATTGTTTGGTTTCAGTAACTATATTATTGCTAAATAGATTAGAATTAATATCTTTTATATAATCTTTTATAATTTGCTTTTCTTCTTTATTATTATAAAGAATAATTGATCTGTAATGTCTTCCAATGTCATTGCCTTGTCTGTTTAGAGTTGTTGGATCATGAGATAAAAAGAAAATTTCTAAGATAATATTTAAATTAATTTTTTCCTCATCATAAATTATTTTACAGACCTCAGCATGATTTGTTTTTGAATTACTAACCTCTCTATATGATGGGTTTTTTATTTTACCTCCTGAGTAACCATTAATAATATTTTCAACTCCTTTAACATCTTCAAACACGGCCTCAATACACCAGAAACAGCCACCACCAAGTACTATTTCTTTAAAATTCTCTTGATTTAATTCGTTAGTTTCCATGCTAAAAAGTAGAGGTAGTAGTAACAGTAATTTCATTTTTTCGATTTAAAATTTGATACGGAGGATTATAGACATTTAGTTCAAAATCATTTTTATGCTTAATATTGTTTTTGTTTAAAGTTTGAATTAATTGTTGTGTTTTTTGTTTTTCAATTTTTGAATTAGAATATCCTGAATATTGTATGCTTGCTTTTATTGTAGAAGCAATTTTAAAAATTTTAATTCTTGAGTTTATTGGCTTTGGTATTGAGTCAAAAAGAAAATTATCTGGTAATCTAAATATCATTTCTTTATTTCCGTGTAGGCGCATCGTCACAGGAGATGTCATACTGATTTCCATTTTTTTTTCATTACCACCAAATATATAATTGGCAAGAAATCGAAAGTAATTTTTAGATGATGAATCAAAATAACTAGCATTTATAGATTTTTTATATTCTCTAATTTCAATATCATCTATTTTTTTGATTATTATATAATTATTTTGACTTGAAGCTTCTTTGATAACAAAACTAGTTATTATTAAGATAAGTGCAAGGATCATTTTCGGATCTGTTTTCATTTTTATATATAATCAGTAAAAAGCTGTTTAATTCTTTTTTGTCTAAAGTTAAATATTTCTATCAATCTTTTTTTAATAAATAATTTATGTGCTAATCTTCCTGCTAAGCCATATGGTAGTTTATATGTCACCTTGTCGTATACTGTTGTTGAATTGTCTTTGTTTTTGATGAATATGTGTTCATGGTGCCACATTTTGTATGGACCAAATCTTTGTTCATCTATAAAATAATTATTTTGTTTAATATTTGTTATCTCTGTTACCCATTTAATATTATAGAATTTAAAGGGGTTAACACTGTAGCTTATTATTTTTCCTTCATAAAAACTATCTGATCTTCCAGAAAGAATTTTAAAATTCATGTCTATAGGTGTTAACTGATTCAGGTTTTTTGGATTTGTAAAAAAATCCCAGACTTCTTCAATCGGTTGATTAATTTGCTGTTTTGATTTTATACAGTATATACTACTTTTGTATTTTTTAATTTCTACAGACATTTTTATATAGCTATTTTTTGTATTTCTTATGCAAATATAATATATTAATTAAATATTTATTAAACTTTTTTTGAAAATGTTATATTTTTTCATCATATTTGGAAAAAAAAAGATGAATTATAATATTTCTCAACTCTCTAAAATTAGTGATACTAATAAAATTACATTAAGATCGTGGGAAGACAGATATGATTTTTTGATCGCCGAACGTACTAAAACAAATATTAGAATTTACACTAAAGAAGATTTGATATGTGCTATTAATACTAAAGCATTGCTTAGTGAGAAGATTAAAATATCTAGTATTTCTAAAAAATCACATGCTGATATTCAAAATCTTGTTGATGATAAGTTCAAGGATAAGACTAATTCTAATTATCAAATTTATATTGCTAGAATATTAAGATCTGCTTTAAATTACGATAGAGATTTATTTGATTCTACTATTTATGTTGGTTTCTCAAAGTTTGGCTTGTCAGATTTCTATTTAAATATTATGTATCCAGCTCTTCAAAAAATCGGTTTTATTTGGTCTGTTAAAAGCAATATTGCTGAGCATGAAGTTTTTGTTGGAGGGCTTTTGGAATCCAAAATTAATGACATTACAAGAGAAGTGCTAGAAAACAAAATGAGTAAAGATATTTGGCTTCTCTTTATAATGGCTCCTTATATTTTCTTAAATAGAGATAGTAATCATTTTATTTCTTTGTTTGAAACCACTAAGATGGTTTCTAAATCTGAAGATAATATAAATGATAATTGGAGTATTTAAATTTTAACCCATTTGCCATATGAAAGTAGTGTAAAGCTACCTATGTGTTTTGCGTTCCATTTTTCTGGTTCGATAATACTTAAAAAGTTTTTGTCTTCACTCTTTTTATAAAGATGGTAAGTTGATCCAATATCTGGTTTAAATTTGTAATCTGAATTATATATTAGTTCTGTCCAATGATATTCTTCTCTAATTTTTAAGTAATTGTCTTGTAGTTCTGTAAGCTGATTTTTAAAGTATTTTTGACAATCAAAAGGGAGGTTTTTGTCAATTAATTCTAGATTAAAGTTAGGTGCTGATGAGTTAGTTGGGTATTCTTTACTAAATGCATCAAATTCTTTTTTGTCATAATTAAAGACAATATTATCTGGATATTTGCTCATATTCTGTATTTTAATACAAATTTATAATATTTTTTAATAATTTCTTAAATACTTGATAAATATATAGTAAAATTTATAAATAGTTATATATTTGTTTAAAAAAATGAAAATTTTATTAGTTGGTGCAAGTAGTGATATTGCTTGTAACTTATTTGAAAATTATAATGATAATTATGAGTTTGTTAGATTAAGCTCAAATGATGAATTTAGTGATATTAATAACTTTGATGTTTTAGATGATTCTACATATTTAGAAGTTGATGATCTTGATGGTATTGTATACTTTCCAGGTACGACAGACTTGGAGTTACATCATATGTTGCAGGTGAATGTTGTGATTAAAAAAGGTTAATAAAATATAATTTTAGAATAAAAAAAAACCCACTCAATTGAGTGGGTTTATTTTTGGTGGACCTCTCGGTCCTTATTTCGAACTTTTTCAAAAAAAGCTATGCATGCATAGCTTTTTATATTATCTTTGTTATAACTACACAATAGATGGAAGAAAAAGAAAAATTAGCATTAGTAATTGAGGGTGGTGGATTTAAATCAGTTTTCTCAGCTGGAGTTTTAGATACATTTTTAATGAATAAATTTAACCCTTTTGATATTTATATAGGTGTTTCAAGCGGAGCAATGTGTTTGTCTTATTATGTAGCTAGTCAATATAAAGCCTATTTCTCATTATCCAAAGAAGTATCGGTTAATGAAAAATTTTTAAGTTATAGGCATGCTCTTTCAGAACAGGGATATATGGATTTGAATTTTTTATCAAAATACGCCAAAAAACATAATCCTATAGATTTGCAACAGATTAAAGAATCCACTGAAAATAAACAACTTTATATAGTATTAACCAATTTAGAAAATGGGGAAGCTGTTTATTTAGAACCCAATAAGAGAAATTATTATAAATGTCTGCAAGCTACTTCTTCCTTGCCCTTTTTCACGAAAGGTTCTTGTGAGATTAATGGTGTAAATTTTATGGATGGAGCATGGTCTGATCCGATTCCAGCAAAATCAGCAGCTGACTTTGGAGCAACTAAAATAATTGTTATTAGACCAAACCCTTTGGGCTATAAGTTAAACGGATTAAGCTATTTAGGATTAGCTGCTGGCTACTGGTGGAAGAATAACCCGAAAGTAAGCGATAATTTTTTTAAAGAAGGTAATAAATACAATGAAGCTGTAGATTTTTTAACAGAAAAACATAAAAATCTACAGATCCTACAGATATGTCCTGATAATTTCTTAAGATCAGGAGTAGTTGGAACTAAAATAGAAGATTTAATACAAGATTATCATTGTGGTTTAGAAAAAGGCATGGATTTCCTTAATAC
>JABGXK010000187.1 GCA_018675825.1 Flavobacteriales bacterium
GAATTTTATTTCTACTAGCATTATCAATAAAATTCATTAAGAATTTATCAACTCTTAAGGGGATCTGACCACTACTAGCTGTAAAATCATAATGTTCAAATAAGTCAGAGCTATTCTCAGAAATCATTTAGTAAAAATTAATTTTCTATTAGATTCACCAAACCTATTTGAAATATTTAATATATATATCCCAGCATCAAATTTATTTATATCAAGTTTGTAATTAGAAAGATGAATAGATTTTTGAAAAATCATTTTTCCAGATAAATCAAATAATGATATTAAGTTGTTAGGTGTAAACATCTCAATATTGATATGATCAGAAGTTGGATTAGGATATATTTCTAAATCTTGAATATAATTATCATTTTCTAAAGATAAATTACTCATACCAACAAGAGGCCTAATCATCCATGCACCAGTATATTGTGATGTATTCCAAGAACCACCAACATTATAAAACATATAATCATTAGCAGCACCATTTCTATCTAACCCAATATTCAACATAGTATTTGAAGTCTGTTCCCAACCTACATAAAAAACATCTGTTAATTGAAATAAAGAATCCAAATAATAAAAATGATAATTATTAGTAGCTGTATGTTTTGGATATTCTTCTTGTTGATGAATAATGGCACCAGGATTTCCATTGTTATCATTCCAAATAGTTAAAAGAAAATCAATTGTATTAACTGTATCAAGCATCTGAGGAAAATATATTTGTATTGCCCTTAGTGTATCTGGTCGATTTAACTTAAATTGATAAGCTCCCATAGCACCTTGAACATTAATCCCATATGCTGATTCAACAGATCCATCATCATAAGAAAAATGAGAATTAAATCTCTGATAACTTATTAATGTATCATTATACTTATAATCATTAGATCCTGTACCAATAATATGTTCAATCATAAATTCAGAACTATCATTAAAATTTGGAGTAAAAACATTATTATTAACTGATATAGCTGGATTTTCAAAAACATAATTACCAATAGAATCATAGTCATAAATTGTAATATTTCTACTTATACCTAGACTTGGATAATGATCTATTAAAATATTATTTTCATATACATTATATTGATAATCTACATTTATACTAGCTTGATTATTTCTCAAAAGAATATTAATAGTATCATTAATTTCATCATTAATATTATCCTGAAAATGAAGCCAGGGCATCTCTCTGTATCTTTTAAGAAAAGATGGGCTATCATATACAAAAGAGACATCATTAAGTCCTGATGTGTCAATAGAAGAAGAAAAAGCATCTAAAGTGATATAATCAAGATGCCAATGGTCAAAATTACCTGATAAAGTAGCAAGATTTCTAAATCTAAACTGAAAACTATCATGTAGATATTTTTGATCTATTATCATAATTACATTCTTCTTAAAATCTTGTAAACCATCACCAGCAACAGACCACATCCGATTCCATGTTTTTATTCCAGAAGAATCAGATAGAAACTCTAAAAACAATGAATCCTCTACTTGAGGATTATCTCCATATCCTTGAGGTTGATAATAAAAAAGCAGAAAAGCAGTATCAAGATTATTAAGATTAATCATCTGAGATAATAAGAGATCAGCAAAACCATTATTATTAGCCATATTAATATCATATGCAAAACCATTAGAATCTAAGCCATCAAGAGTAACAACCCCAATAGTAGGAGGGTTAACAGGATAATTATTATTCATTAATGGACCGCTACTTATCCATAGATTAGAGTCAAGAATATTTGAAGAGGATGAAAAATCATCAAAAAAAGGAACAATGAGAGAATTCTTAGCTATTGAAGATGAATAACTATAATAATTAGGATTTGATAACAAGGGAGATAGTACTTCTTGAGCACATAATGATGAACTAAATAAAAGAAAAGTAAAAAAATACCTCATTCTTAATTAACTATATTAGGGTTCTTAAAATAAATATCGATAGTAGAACCTAATTTTAATTCATTTTCATTTAAATAAGAAGGTGTTTGCTTATAAATAACAGCATTTAATGAATCAATACAATTTTCATCATATATTTCAGTACCAATATTTAATGATGAAGAGTTTAAAACAATATGAGCAGCTACTCTATTAAGATCAATCAAATTAGGAACAATAACATACTCTTCACTTAAACCTCTACCAACAACTAGATTCACTATAGTTCCCTTTAAAATCTCTTGACCAGAGAATATACTTATACCATTAACATTAAAATCTAAAATTTTGTTTGTTGCTATATCTGATTTATAGTCAAGCTTGCCAACTGATAAACCTACAATTTCGATTCTTCTAAGCGCCTGTCTTAGTGTTAAATCAAATATATCAGGAAATTTCACAATCCGTGTGTTAGTTTCATTAACGGTTAAATAAATCTTTCTTTTCTTTTTAACCTTTGAACCTGCTTTTGGATTCTGATTTATAACAATCCCCTTTGGCAGATTACTATCCGATATTGAATCAATAATTACATAAGTTAAATTGTTAGTTTCTGAAATTGAATCAAGAACTAAAATATGATAATTTGAATAATCTGGGACAGTTATGTATTTACCATGTAATGTATATATATTTAAAAACTGAAGGTATAAAAAAAACAAAACAGGAAGACTAACTAATGCCAGAGAAAAATGTTTGATAACTTCTTTGTTCTTAAAGAATAATAAGATCCTATTATTTGTGTTTTGTTCTTTCAATGAAAAGAATTTGAATTTATAACAAATATAATTATAAAATTACTATTATAATTAAATTCTTTGTAAACAATAAATCACATATATTTGTTGTAATTCTATGAAAAATATAGCAATAATAACTGGTGGAGACTCTCAAGAATATGAGATTTCATTAAAAAGTGCAGAAACAGTATATAATAATTTAGACAAAAAAAAATACAAACCATTTTTAATTAAAATTAGAAACAATATTTGGAAACATAAAATCAATAATATTTATAAAGAAATTGATAAAAATAATTTTAGTATAGAAGTTGATAATAAATTAATTGTCTTTAGGGAAGTATTTATGGCACTTCATGGACCCCCTGCTGAGAATGGTGAGCTTCAGATGTATTTTGACAAAAAAAATATTAAATATACATGCTGTAATTCCAAGATATCTGCATTAACATTTGACAAGTACAAATGCAATCAAATATTAAAAGAATTAAAATATAAAATTGCTAAATCACAATTACACATTAAAGAACAAGCAATAAATATTAATCAAATAGTCTCAAAATTTATATTTCCATTAATTGTTAAACCAAATCAAGCTGGATCTAGTAATGGAATAAGTATGGTTAATAAAAAAGAAGAATTACTAGAATCAATAAACAATGCATTATTACATGATGATAAAGTAATAATAGAAGAATACATTAAAGGAATAGAAGTAAGCTGTGGTGCTTTCAAAAATAAAGATGAAATAATAATACTTCCAATTACTGAAATAATAAGCGAAAATGATTTCTTTGATTATGACGCTAAATATAATAATAAGTCAAAAGAAATAACACCAGCAAGAATTTCAAAAAAAGAAACTGAAATAATACAGAGAAATACTAAGGAAATTTACAGTAAATTTAATCTTAAAGGATTATGTAGAATTGACTATATCATCAAAGAAAAGCAACCATATATAATAGAAATCAATACAATTCCTGGATTATCAGAAAAAAGTATAATCCCACAACAATTAAAAGAAGCAGGTTATAACTTAACTGAAGTTTTTACAATCTGCCTAGAAAATTAATTCAATTAATAATATATTAGCAAAAAAAACATAGCATGAGCAGAACAAAAAACGAAGAAAGGTTAGAAATTCTTAAAACAAGACTTGCTGAGATA
>JABGXK010000188.1 GCA_018675825.1 Flavobacteriales bacterium
ATCTCATTAGTATGTTTTTTAATTGCTGTAAATGTTTGTTCGTATGTAAAATCAGAAACCTATTTGCACCGTATAAAAAATTTAAAGCATATTGTTCAGAATAATGGTCAAAAGAAAAATAAAAAATCAGTTAAAGGTGAAATAGACATTCGTTATACATTTACTAAGGAAAGCCTTAAACTTATTTCTAAACAGCCATTTTTAGGATATGGAACAGGTAGTTTTGTTTCAGTTTTTAGTGAAAGTATTGATTCTAAACATACTTTTAAGAAACATAAAACTCCACATAATAATTTCTTATATATATTTTTTGAAATAGGTTTTTTAGGGCTTTTAGTATTTTTGTCTCTTTTTTACTTTCAAATAAAGGATTTAATTTCAAACAAGTCTACTACTTTAGATATTCTTATTTTGCCATTTTTTTATCTTTTTTTACTGCTATTTGATTCATATTTATTTATTTTCACAATTACTATATTCTATATTTTTATGTATACTATATATAAAGGTTACGACATGGATAAAAAATATATTCTATAAACATATAATTCAACTAAAATACTATGACAGAAAAAGGTAAATTAGCGCATAAACTACATCAATTACAGAAGAGAGTTAATAGAGCTTTTAAAAAAAATAAAGACGATATATCCCTTAAAACAATATTAAGAATTAATAGAATCAAAAAAATTAAGGAATCTTTAAGCAAGAGTTTGTTACTGAAAAGATAAAATTCATATTAATATTATCCATAAAGAAAGTGAGGTATTAATTAGATTGAGAAAAGATAATTTCTATAATCTTATCAACTGCACTTTCTCGTTTTTTAAAATAATTAATAGCTATGTTTTTCTCGTAAGATGGAATAAATGAGATAATTGCATCATTGAATTCTTGCAGATTGGTAATTTTTCTTGCAGATTTTAATTCTATTAGATCATGTGCTTCTATAAATTTGAGATAATTAGGGCCAAATACAACAGGGGTTCCACATGCAGCAGCTTCACTGATATTATGTATTCCTTTGCCAAACCCCCCCCCAACATATGCTATTTTACAATATTGGTATAAATACTTGAGAATACCGATGTTATCTATAATTATGACATTCTCTTTGATTTTCGATTTTTTTAAAAAGTAAGAATACAAAATACTTGTAGTTTTATTTAATATCTGTTGTGAGTATTTTATTTCATGAGGCGCAATAATGTAATTATAATCTTCATGAGCTTTAATAAAATCCAGATATATATGTTCATCTTCTGGCCATACACTCCCAAAAATAATTGTTGGTTTATTGGAAGTAAATTCAATAAGTTTAGTATTTTTCTTATACTTACTTAAATCAGATAGTATGCTATCAACTCTTGAATCCCCTACTACAGTGACATTTTTTATATCTAAACTATTAAGTAATTTTAAAGAATTATTATCTTGAACAAAAAAATGAGTTGATTTTCTGAAAAGGTTTGTACAGAATCTTATCCTCAAAAGAATACTTTTTTTAGTAAAGACTGAAGAGATATGGTATAGAGGAATATTATTTCTGTTTATTATTTCCATATAATTAAACCAAAATTCAGATTTTATAAAGAATACTTTTTTTGGTTTTACTATTGAAATAAATTTTTTAGCATTACTTAGAGTGTCACTCGGAAGATAAAATACCCAATTAGCTTCTGTATTTTTTTTAACAATTTCGTGTCCTGATGGAGAAAAGAATGTAAGTAATATTTTTATAGAAAAATCTTGTTTTTTTACTGATTTGATAAGTTGTTTTGCTTGTTGATATTCTCCAAGTGAAGCGCAATGGAACCAAACTATATTTTTTTCATTATTTATATTAGTTTTTAGGTTTTTAAATATTTTCTCTCTCCCTTTTACCCATTTTTTAGATTTGGTATTTATCAGAGAATTAATTCTTATTAATAGAATATAAAAATGGATTATTATATTATATATAATTATCATCTAGTAATAGTGATATTCTTCTGTATTTTTTCTATTTATAGGTATTATTAGTCCAACATGAAATCCTAAGAGCAAATCATATCTCATATTCTTATCTGTATAATTCATATCACTAAAGCCAGATACTCTCCTATTTTTTGTGAATGCTAGTGTATAGTCTATTCCAGCAAATAGTTTAAATTTTTTTTCTTCTTCTAGTACCATATAGTCAATAACAAGCTGTGTACTTAGCCCATTTGTTAGTTGATCATATCCTTTTTTGTAGTTATCATTTAGTTGTGGTATATATTGGTTTTTAGTGTCTATCAATATTCTATGTTGTAGAAAACCTAACCCCAAAGAAAAATAGAATCCATTTAGTTTTTTTTCTTCAATTTTTAATGCGTAACCAATGTATAAATGAGAGCTAAACCCTTCTTGAAGTAATATAATATTTGCATATGTGCCATTTCCATCTATCACAAATCCTTGTTCTGTGCTAATTTCATTAAAGATTGTGCTGTCCTTTATTTCTCCTCCAAAAATATAGTTAGCTTTCAAACCATAAAAAAAGTTGCTTTTATTTTTTTTTAAATAGTTTATTCCAATTGATGAATTATTACTAAATATTTCAGAAAGAGTTCCTGATGGAATTTGATATGAATAATCAATAAGGAATGCATTAGTTGCTTTTTCTTGAGAGATTAAAGATTGAGAAAAAAAAAGAAATAGAATGATAATTTTTCTTTTCATGAATTATTTAGGATTTATTGCTAAAATACATTTTCATCTAAAAATAAACGTAATTAATCATCTATTAATTGTATATATTTGTATTTATTACATTATAAATTTATTACATGTTTACGTGGTTTTTTAAAAAAGAGCTAGAATTAAAGGCGCTAAGATTTTCTGAAATTGGAATTGATTTACATTCCCATCTTATTCCTGGTATTGACGATGGAGCTAAGGATTTAGAGACTAGTATTTTTTTAGTTAAGAGACTTAAGGATTTAGGCTTTACTAAGATAATTACTACGCCACATATTATGAGTGACCTTTATAAAAATACTCCAGATATTATTAATGCTGGCTTATCCGTTTTAAAGTCTGAGCTTATTAATCAAAAAATAGATATTGATATCCAGGCTGCGGCAGAATATTATGTAGATTATGATTTTGAGCAAAGAATAGGGGATGAAAATTTTATGACTTTTGGGCAGAAAGAAATATTAATTGAATTTTCTTTTTTAGAAGCTCCAAGAAATATGTATGACATTATTTTTAAACTACAATTAGAGGGCTATCGCGTTGTATTGGCACACCCGGCAAGGTATCGTTATTTTTTAATTGATGATTATAATGCTTTGATAGAGCGAGGAGTTTTATTTCAGTTAAATTTACTATCTCTAATAGGATACTATTCTAAGGAAGTTAAGTTAAATGCAGAGTTATTAATAAATCATAATTTAATTTCATATGTCGGAACTGATTGTCATAATAAACATCATGTTCAATTATATCATAAATGTGAGACAATGAAATATTGGCAACAATTAGTAAATAGTGGTAGATTACTAAACAATAAACTATAGGCTTGCACTCGAAGTATTCATCTTAAGGTCTATTTTCTTAAACAGTCCTTGTAAAACTTTTCCAGGCCCTACTTCTACAACTTCAGTTACCCCATCTTTAAGCATATTCTCCATTATTTGTGTCCATTTAACAGGTGCTGTTAATTGTTTGACGAGATTTTCTTTTATATTTTCTGGAGATGTCATTGCTGTTGCAGTTACATTTTGATAGATAGGGTAATATCCATTTTTAAACTTAGTTTCATTAATTGCTAATTCTAGTTCTTTTTTTGCAGGCTCCATTAATGGAGAGTGAAATGCACCACCAACTTGAAGTTTTAATGCTCTTCTTGCACCTATTCCTATTAGTTTTTGACATGCAATATCTATACCCTCAAAACTACCTGAGATAACAAGCTGTCCTGGGCAATTATAATTTGCTGGAACTACTATTTCATTAATTTGACTACAGATATTTTCTACTTTATTATTATCAAGGCCAATTATAGCTGCCATAGTTGAGGGATTTTTTAGACATGCTTTGTGCATGGCATTAGCTCTTTTTTTAACAAGTAATAAGCCATCCTCAAAATCTATATATCCACCAGATACTAATGCTGAGAATTCTCCAAGAGAATGCCCTCCAATAACATCAGGGTTCAATCTTTTTTTGAATAGTTGAGCTAAAATTACTGAATGAAGAAAAATTGCAGGCTGTGTGACATTAGTTTCTTTTAGTGCTTCTGAATCATCACCAAACATTATATCTGTTATTTTATATTCTAAAATAGAATTTGCTTTTTCAAACATTTTTCTAGCTTCCGTAGATTTATTAAATAATTCACTACCCATTCCAGCAAACTGTGCACCTTGTCCAGGGAAAATAAATGCTCTCATTATGTTATAAGAGTCATAAATTCACCTCGTGTTTTTTCATCTGATAAAAATAATCCTGAAAATGCTGATGTTGTAGTAGATGAGTGTTGTTTCTGTACTCCTCTCATTTGCATGCATAGATGTTGAGCCTCTATTACTACTGCAACACCTTTTGGGTTTAATGTATCTTGAAGACAATCTTTGATTAGATCAGTTAGCCTCTCTTGAACCTGAAGTCTTCTTGAAAAAACATCAACGATTCTTGGTATTTTACTTAATCCAACAATATGTCCATTTGGAATATATGCAACATGAGCTTTTCCAAAGAAGGGTAGCATATGGTGTTCACATAAAGAATAAAGCTCTATATCTTTTACCAAAACCATTTGGCTATACTCTTCTTTAAACATTGCTTTTGTTAGTATTTCAGAAGGATCTAAATCATATCCATTTGTTAAGAAATCCATTGACTTAGCAACCCTTTCAGGTGTTTTTAAAAGTCCTTCTCTATTAGGATCTTCTCCAATTTCTTTTAAAACTGATTTTATATTTTGAGCTAGTTTTGTATTGTACACTTTTTTTTGTTTATTTATTTTTTACAAATATAGTGTCTTTTCTTTGGTATCTTTGCAATTATGGGTGTTCTAATTTTAGCAGCAACAAGTAAAGAAATATTCTCACAAGAATTTAATGATTGTGATATTTTAATATCAGGAATTGGGATGATTAACGCTTGCTTTGTGTTAACTAAATACCTTCAAGATCATAAGCCTGATTTAATTATAAATATAGGAGTTGCAGGAGCTTTTAAAAAAGAATATATTTTGGGCCAAGTTCTTGAAGTTTCTAAGGATTGTTTTTCTGAAATTGGAGTTCAGGATCAAGACAGTTTTTTAAATATGAGTGATATAGGTTTTGATGTTGATACTACTTTTCAATATTCTCCAGAAACCAATTTAGTTCAGGCAAGAGGCATCACTGTTAATACTGTGCATGGTAAAAAAGAAGCTATTGAAGAAGTTGTTAAAAGGTTAAATCCTGATTTAGAATCTATGGAAGGTGCTGCATTTATGATGGTATGTCAAAAATTTAATATCACATTTATCCAAATTAGATCTATTTCAAATTATGTTGAGGAGAGAGATAAAGAAAAGTGGGATCTTGATTTAGCAATTAAAAATTTAAACAATCAATTACGTACCATTATTAATAATTTATGAGGGTTAATCTAGCTATTTCTCCTTGTCCTAACGATACTTTTATTTTTGAAGGTTTAGTTAATAAAAAAATTGACACTGAAGGTCTAGATTTTAAAATTACTCTTGCGGATATTGGACAGTTAAATAAATGGTCTATAGAA